>JAFASL010000870.1 GCA_019244535.1 Alphaproteobacteria bacterium | reverse complement strand
CTTCGCGCTCCCAGAAGCGAAGCTTGCGGCAGGTCTGCAGGAACTTCTTCGCATCCGCAGGGCTCTTCAGCGCGACGAAGCCGCCATCCATGTCCTTCAGCCCTGCCTTCTCGAAGAGCGGCTTGGCTGCCTCGTTGTAAGCAATGAACTTTGCGTGCGCGAACGCGTCGTTGACAAAATCCTTAGCCGTCGCCTCTTGCGCCAGCAGCTTCGCTCCCTCTGCGGAAGGAATGACGGCGACTGCGTCGTAGAGCACCGAGGGTCCGCCGTTGATTTTCTGCTTGGCAGGGATGGCCTTGCCGTCACTGGCGGCGACGCCGCCTACCGTCGGCGCAACGATCTCGACGATTGCGCCTTCCGCCTTGGCCGCCTGTTCCAGCGCGGCAAGCAATTGCGCATCGAACCCGTCGGTCACCAGGACGCCGAGCTTGCGGCCTTTGAAGTCCTTTGGTCCATTGCGGATGATGCTCAGCGCGGGCGAGGGGGGCAGATCCTTTTTGACCGGCCGGGCCGGCTCGGCGGCTTTTGGCAGCTCCTTCAGCCCGAGCCCCTGCGCGACCTTCTTCGCGAGCCCCTCGTCAACATTCAGCAGATGCGCGACCATGCGCGCGCGGATCGCCGGGGTCTCGACTTTACTCAGCTCGAAGACAAACGCGTCCTTGATGTGGGTCTGCTCGGTCTCGGTCTGGCTCGCATAGAATTGCCGCGCCTGACTGTAATGGTCGGCGAAGAGCTCAGCGCGAACCCGCAGCTTGTGGCCGCTTGTTTCCTCAGGCACCGAATGGAAACCGCGCGACGGCGCTTCCCGCGGTCCGATGCCCCAGGAGTTCGGTTCGTAATTCACCCGGCCTTTCGGGTTGTGGAAGGCCATGTGCCCGTCCTGCTGAAAATGATGGAACGGGCATTTTGGCGCATTGATCGGCAGGTGCGTGAAATTTGGCCCGCCGAGCCGTTTGAGCTGGGTGTCGAGGTAAGAGAAATTGCGGCCCTGGAGGAGCGGGTCGTTGGTGAAGTCGATGCCGGGCACGATGTTCTGCGTGCAGAACGCGACCTGCTCGGTCTCGGCAAAGAAATTGTCGACCATGCGGTCCAGCACCATGCGCCCAACCGGGCGCGGCGGGGCGAGCTCCTCCGGAATGATCTTGGTGGCGTCCAGCACGTCGAAATCGAATTTATTGGCGAAATCCTCGTCGAACAGCTGCAGCCGCAATTCCCACTCCGGATAATCGCCGCTGTGGATCGCGTCCCACAGGTCACGGCGGTGAAAATCAGGGTCCGCCCCGTTTATCTTTACCGCCTCGTTCCAAACGACGGACTGCATGCCGAGCTTTGGCTTCCAGTGGAACTTCACAAAGGTCGACTTGCCCTCGGCATTTACGAGCCGGAAGGTGTGCACGCCAAAGCCTTCCATAAACCGGAACGACCGCGGGATGGCCCGGTCGGACATGACCCACAACAACATGTGCGTCGATTCCGGGCTCAGCGAAACAAAATCCCAGAAATTGTCGTGCGCACTCGCTGCTTGCGGGAAGGCGCGGTCCGGCTCCTGCTTAACGGAGTGGACGAAATCCGGAAATTTGATCGCATCCTGGATGAAGAACACCGGGATGTTGTTGCCGACGAGGTCCCAGTTGCCCTCCTTCGTGTAAAATTTCACCGCGAAGCCGCGCACGTCGCGGGCGAGGTCGGCCGACCCCTTGTTGCCGGCGACAGTCGAAAACCGCACGAAGAGCGGCGTCCTCTCGCCGGCGCGCTGGAACAAATCGGCCCGCGTAATATCGGACAGGGATTCGTACGTCTCGAAATAGCCGTGCGCCCCGTAACCGCGGGCATGCACGACCCGCTCCGGGATCCGCTCGTGGTCGAAATGGAAGATCTTCTCGCGGAGATGAAAATCTTCAAGCAGGGTCGGGCCGCGCGGTCCGGCGCGCAGCGAGTTCTGGTCGTCCGCGACCGGTGTCCCTTGCTGTGTTGTCAAGACCGGAAGGTCCCCTCCGGCGACCTGATGGGTTTCGCCTCCTTTGCCGCGCTGGATTTTTGCATCGGCCATTTGGGCCGGCTTCAGGTCGTGCGACGAAGAATCGGCGGGCATGCGGCACCTCCGGGCTTTGGCAATAAGGGTGCACGGTCAACGCCGCGGATGGCCGGGCGGTTCACTCAACTCCAGGAAATTGCGGGCCGGATCCTGGCACCGCCCGGTGCTATTGCTGGTTGCGTTCGGTGCGGTGGAGCTCGCCGAGCTGCTCTTTCAGGGCGTCGAAGTCGACCGGCTTTGTGAGGAACTGGAGGGCGCCGGCTTCGGCGGCACGCCGGCGGCGTTCGTCGTCGCCATACGCGGTCACCATCATGACCGGCAGCTCGGGACGGCGCGCTTTGATCTCGCGCAACAGGGTCAGCCCGTCCATACCGGGCATGTTGATGTCCGACAGAATGACGATCAGCTCGGGCTGCACCCCGTTCGACAATGTCTCGAGCGCCGCCTCGCCCGAGGGCGCGAAGTGCAGCACATAGGCGCCCTGTCGCACCTCGCGGCGAAAGCGTTGGCGGAACATTTCCGCGACATCCGGCTCGTCGTCGACGACGAGGATGCTGAAGCTCATGGCGTATTTCCTGTGGATGTGCCCTGCCGGTTACGCGGGAGGCGGATCGTGAATTCGGTGAATTCGCCGACTTCGCTGTCGACCTCGATCGTGCCGCCGTGCTGCTGCGTAATGATGTCGTAGCTGATCGACAGGCCGAGCCCGGTGCCCTCTCCGGTCGGCTTTGTCGTAACAAACGGCTGGAACAGCTTGTCCCTGATCTCGGGCGCGATCCCCACGCCATTGTCGCGCACCCGCACCTCGATGGCCTCGCCAAGATCGCGAGTCGACACTTTGAGGATGGGCTTTAATTCCGGGTTGTTCATTTCAGTGCAGCGCCTGTTTGCTGCATAGAAGCCATTGCCGAACAAATTGAGGAACACCCGCATCACGTCTTGCGGCACCACCTCAATTGCCTCGGCATTGCCGTCGAGATCGCGCTCCAGAGCGATATTGAAACTCTGATCCTGCGCGCGGGCGCCGTGATAGGCGAGGTTGAGCGCCTCGTCGACCAGCGCATTTATATCGACGGCCCGCCGTTCGCCGCTGGCGCCGCGCGAATGCGCCAGCATGCTCTTGACAATGCCGTCTGCGCGGCTGCCGTGCTCGGCGATCTTTTCGAGATTGCCGGTCAGCATCGCGACCAGCTCGTCGACATCCGCCCGTTCGTCCTCGGCGAGCGTGGCGATTGCCGGCGCCGCCGTCTCCTTCAGCTCGTCCAACAGCTCGACCGAAAGGCCGGCAAAGTTGTTGACGAAGTTGAGCGGGTTCTTGATCTCGTGGGCGATCCCGGCGGTGAGTTGGCCGAGCGAGGCCATCTTCTCGGCGTGGATCAGATTGGCCTGCGCCGCCTTAAGCTCGCGCAAGGCCGTCTGGGCAGCGTCCCGGGCGGCGCGGATCTCGGCCTCGGCGCGCTTACGTTCGGTGACATCGCTGTAGATGATCACGAATCCGCCGCCCGGCACCGCGTTCCGGCGCACTTCGACGGCCCGGCCGTCGGGCCGGGTGTGTTCGAAGCGCAATTCCTTGGTGATAGTTTCGAGGCGGCGGCTCAGCTCCGCCTCGACGTCGGCGCTTCCGAATTCGCCGCGTTCGGCGAGATACCGGAAATATTCGGAAAAGCGCGGCCGCGTGGCCAATAGCCCGTCGGGCAGATCAAGGATCCGTTGGAAATTGAGGTTCCACGCGGCGAGCCGCAGCTCGCCGTCGAACATCGCCACCCCGTCGCCCATATTGTCGAAAGTGACACGCAATTCTGCCTGGCGCTGCCGGATCTCATTCAACAGCCGCGCATTGTCCATCGCGATGACCGCCTGCGCCGCAAAGCTTTGCAACAGGGCGATCTGACTTTCAGAAAACGCCAGTGATTCGCCCCTGTACACGGCGAATGCGCCCCGGACCTCGTCTTCCGATCGCAGCGGAACCAGTAGGATTGTGCGCACCCGCCCCAAGTCAAAAAGTGCGCGGGCCATTGGCAATCCGGAACGATACCCCTCGTACTCCGGGACATTGACGATCTGGATTACCTCCTCGCCGGCGCGCAAACGTTCATGGGCGGGGCTTAAGGGTCGTGCGCCCTGCCGTAAAAACCGCTCGTATTCCGGCGGCGCGCCTAGAATCGCCGTGGCATCCATCTGATCCCCGTCGTACATCCAAAGAACGGCGATCTGAGCCCGGCAGAGGTGGGTTGCCTTTTCAAGCACTGAGTCGAACACTGGCTGCAGATTACCGGGCGAAGAATTGATGACCTGCAAGACCTCGGCTATCGCCTGCTGCTGCTCCAACGACTCGCGCAGCTCGGTCAGCAGCCGTGTGTTCTCGATCGCAATCACCGCCTGGTCGGCAAAGGTGCGCACCAGCTCGATTTCCTTTTCGCCATAAGCTTCTACGCGCTGACGAGCCAAGCCGATGACCCCGATCGGCTCGCCGTCGCGCAGCAGCGGCACGCCGAGCATGGTGTGAACGCCGGCGATCTTGGCATCTGACTTGGGCTCGTAGAGCGGATCCGCCGCGGCATCGAGGATGTGCACCGTGCGAGCTTCGAGAGCGGCACGGCCGACAAGCGTGCCTGTGCTGGGCCGAATCATAACCTCACGCTCGATCTGCTCGTATTCGGGAACGAGAGATGCGCCTGCGGCCCAGCGATACAGGCCGCCGACATTCCTGTACAGCACCGCCTGATCGGCGCGGCACAGCCGAAGCGCGGTCGATACCACGGTCTGCAAGACGGGGACTAGGTCGAAAGTCGAGCGGCTGATGACCTGCAGCACGTCGCTGATCGCGGTCTGGTATTCGAGCGATTCTTCAAGGTCATGGGTACGCTCGCGCAGCTCGCCGAGCAGCCGCGCATTCTCCATCGCAATCACCGCCTGCGCCGCGAAGTTCTGCAATAGGGCGATCTGCTTGTCGGAGAACGGGCGGACTTCCTGACGCGCGGCCACGATGCGACCGAGGAACGCGTTGTCTTTGTAAAGGGGTACAAACAGCACCGTGCCCAGGCGGGCCACATCGGCGCCGGCCTGCACCACCACATCATCGGGCGCCGAGCGAAGAAGCTCCCGAAAATCGGCGATTTGCTGGACCCCGCGATCAGGGCCGAGCATTTGCCGGCGGAGCGCATTTAGATCGGGGCGATAACCTTGGCGCAGCATGGCCGCAAAGGGCTTCGGCAGACCGCGTACCGCCACCGCGCGGAATTGCGCACCGTCGAAGACCTGCAGGCTGCCGCAAGGCGC
Organism: Alphaproteobacteria bacterium; assembly: GCA_019244535.1. GTDB lineage: Bacteria > Pseudomonadota > Alphaproteobacteria > ATCC43930 > CGMCC-115725 > AP-15. The sequence continues at coordinate 4,196 of JAFASL010000870.1, read as the reverse complement.
GCCGCAAAGGCTGTGCGCCTTTCGAGGATGGCGTCGAATACCGGGGCGAGATCGCCGGGCGACGAATTGATGACCTGCAAGACCTCGGCGGTAGCCGTCTGCTGCTCCAATGCCTCGCGCGTCTCGGTCAACAGCCGCGCGTTTTCCATCGCGATCACCGCCTGCGCGGCGAAATTTTCCAACAGCGCGATTTGCTTGTCGGAGAACGGCCGTACCTCTAAGCGGGCCGCGGAGATCAGCCCCAAAAATGCATTGTCTCTGCGCAGCGGCACAAACAGCACGGTACGAATGCCGGAGAGTTCGGCCGCGCTCCGAAAAATCGGGTGGTCGATTTCCGCGCAGTCGGCGATCTGGATGAAGCGCTCACCTTCGATCAGTTCCCGGCTCGCCGGTGAAGCAGCCGCACGATACCCGTGCCGCAGAACCTCGGCGAATTTGTCCGACACGGCATTCGTCGCAACCGCGTACAAGTTTTCGCCATCATAGAGCTGCAGGCTCCCGTGAGCGGCGCCGCACAGCGTGTGCGCCTTTTCCAATATTGCATCGAACACCGGAGCCAGATCGCCGGGCGATGAATTGATGACCTCCAATACCTCCGCGGTCGCGGTCTGCTGTTCCAACGCCTCGCGCGTCTCGGTCAGGAGCCGCGCATTCTCCATTGCGATCACCGCCTGCGCGGCGAAGTTTTCCAATAGCGCGATTTGCTTGTCTGAAAATGGCCGCACTTCCGTGCGGTAGACGGAAATGGAGCCGAGTAGTCGATCGTCTTTGCGCAATCCCACCGCGATGGAACTTCGCGCACCACCGAGGTCAACCATAGCGCGCCGCCGCGGGTCTCCGTCCCGGTAGGCAGGGTCCGCTTTAAGATCGGGGATGTGAACGATCCGCTCTCCGGACACGATCCGGGTGGGCGCGGTGCCCGGCCCGGACCGCGGCGGGTCAGTTCGGAGGAACTCGGCGTAGGCAGGCGGCAGACCGCGCAGCGCAGCCGCCTCGAACCGCTCGCCGTCGTAGGTCTGAAGCATGCCAAAAGCCGCCCCGCACAACTCCATCGCCTTTTCGAGGATGGCGTCGAACACCGGTGCGAGGTCACCGGGCGAGGAATTGATGACCTGCAGTACCTCTGCGGTCGCGGTCTGCTGCTCCAAGGCCTCGCGCGTCTCGGTGATGAGCCGCGCATTCTCCATCGCGATCACCGCTTGCGCGGCGAAGCTTTCGACGAGGGCGATCTGTTTTTCGGTAAACGGATTCGCTTCCTGACGATAAATCGTGAAAGCGCCGAGCAACGCGCCATCTTTGCGCAGCGGAACTGCCAAAAAAGTTCGAATACCACCCAGCTCTATGAGAGTGCGGCCCATTTGGTCTGTGGTTACGGCAGCCGTGTCCGGAATGTGTACGAGCGTTTCACCGCGGGCGAGCCGTCCCAGTCCGCCCCCCGGCTCACGCCCTCGCCGCCCGCGCATTATGAACTCGGCATAAGCCGGCGGAACACCGCGCATGGCCGAAGGCCGATAGGATTCGCCCTCCCTCGTCCACAAAACTCCGAAGGCGGCCTCGCAGAGCCGCATCGCTTTTTCGAGCATCGCGTCGAAAACCGGCGCGAGATCGCCGGGCGAAGAGTTAATGACCTGCAATACCTCGGCAGTCGCAGTCTGCTGCTCGCGGGTCTCATGCAGTTCGGCCGTCAAAGCCGCGATCCGGGCCTCCAGCTCGGCGTAAGAGGGCTCCGCTCGGCGGGCGGCGGTTTTTGCAACGGCGCTGCGCGGGTTGCGGCTCATTGGGGAACCCCCTCCGCAGCGACCTCCCCCCGCCGCGGCAGGCGGATGGTGAATTCGGTGAATTCGCCGATTTTGCTGTCGACGTCGATTGTGCCGCCGTGCTGCTGCGTGACGATATCCCAGCTGATCGACAGACCGAGACCGGTGCCCTCGCCGGTCGGCTTTGTCGTAAAAAACGGCTGGAACAGCTTGTCCCTGATCTCGGGCGCGATGCCGGCGCCATTGTCGCGCACCCGCACCTCGACGGCGTCGCCAAGATCGCGGGTCGATACCTTCAGGCTGGGCTTGAATTTTGGATCGTTCGCCTCAATGCAGCGCTTATTGGCGGCATAAAAGCCATTACCAAACAGATTGAGGAACACCCGCATCATGTCCTGCGGGACCACGCTGATCGGCGCGGCATAGCGATCGAGATCGCGCTCGAGCCCGACATTGAAGCTCTGATCCTGCGCGCGGGCCCCGTGATAAGCGAGGTTCAGCGCCTCATCGAGCAGTGGATTGAGGTCGACGGCCTGCCATTCGCCGCTGGCGCCGCGCGAATGCGCGAGCATGCTCTTGACGATCCCATCGGCGCGCTTGCCGTGCTCGGCGATCTTTTCGAGATTGCCGGTAAGCATTGCGACCAGCTCGTCGACATCGGCGCGTTCGTCTTTGGCGAGCGCGGCCATTGCCGGCGCGGCCGTCTCTCTCAGCTCGTTCAGCAGCTCCACCGAAAGCCCAGCGAAATTGTTGACGAAGTTGAGCGGGTTCTTGATCTCGTGCGCGATGCCGGCAGTCAATTGGCCGAGCGAAGCCATTTTTTCGGCATGGATCAGATTGGCCTGCGCCGCCTTGAGCTCGCGCAATGCCGCTTCGGCAGCGTCGCGGGCGGCGCGGATCTCGGCCTCGGCGCGCTTGCGTTCGGTAATGTCGCCGTAGATCAGCACAAACCCGCCGCCGGGCACGGGATTGTGGCGCACCTCGATAATATGCCCGTCGGGGCGCGCGCGCTCGACCGACCATGGCTGGTCCATATTGTCGGAGTAGCGCTGCAGTTCCCTCTCGACATCAACCGCACCGAACTCGCCGCGCCCGATGAGGTAGCGAATATAGTCGGTGTAATGCGGCCGCTCGGCGACGAATTCGTCCGCCAGATCGAGGATCTGCTGGAAATTGCGGTTCCACGCGGCGAGCCGCAGCTCCGTGTCGAACATCGCGACCCCGTCGCCCATATTGTCGAACGTTACGCGCAATTCGGCCTGGCGCTGGCGGATCTCGTTCAAGAGGCGGGCATTATCCATTGCGATCACCGCCTGCGCCGCGAAATTCCGCAGTAGCGCGATCTCGTTGTCGCTGAACGGCCGCACCTCTTGGCGGTTGCACGAGACGGCGCCGAGCAGCCGGCCGTCCTTGCGCAGCGGCAGCATGAGATTGGTGCGCACGCCGCCGCGGCCGGAGACGGCGCGGGCAGTCGGCGTATCGAGCTTTGTCAGATCGGGATTGTGCACCCAGCGGATATTGTCATCCAGCAGCTGGGGCGTGGCGGAGAGGATGACGCCCTGGCGCAGCCGCTGAGCCAGGTCCTCCGGATAGCCGTGGACCGCGGCCGCGCGAAAAAGCTCCCCGTCGAACAAAAACAGACTCCCCAATGTCGCGCCGCACAGCGAGTGTGCCTTGTCCAGAATCGCCGCGAACACGGGGGCGAGGTCGCCTGGCGAAGAATTGATCACCTGCAGCAATTCCGCCATTGCCTGCTGCTGTTCCAAAGATTCGCGCAGTTCGGTCAACAGCCGTGTGTTCTCGATGGCGATCACCGCCTGGTCAGCAAACGTGTGCACCAGTTCGATCTGCTTATCGGTGAAGGGTTGCACGACGGAACGGGCCGTGCAGATAACACCGATCGGCTCGCCCTCGCGCAATAACGGAACGCCCAGCATTGTCCTATATCCGCCGAGCCGTGCGTCATCCTTCGGAGCGTAATCCGGATCGGCCAGCGCATCGAGAATTTGCACCGGCCGGCCAGCCAGCGCGGTCCGGCCCACTAGCGTGTCAGGACTGGGGGAGATAGCGTGCTGTGCTTCGATCGTGTGGTAGTCAGGATTGACGACGCAATCGACCGCAAGCCGATACACGCCAGCCTCGAGACGAAAGATGGAGCCCTGGCTGTTGCCGCAAAGCCGCATCGCGGTGTTCAAAACCGTTTGCAGCACCGGCTGCAGGTCGAAAGTCGAGCGGCTGATGGCCTTCAGCACCTCGCTGACCGCGGTCTGGTATTCGAGCGCCTCTTCGAGGTCGCTGGTGCGCTGGCGCAATTCGCTCAAGAGCCGCGCGTTCTCCATTGCGATAACTGCTTGCGCCGCGAAGCTTTCCAACAGCGCGATCTGACTGGTGGAGAAAGGCCGCGCCTCCTGACGGTTGGCGGTGATGACGCCGAGCAGT
>JAFASL010000076.1 GCA_019244535.1 Alphaproteobacteria bacterium | reverse complement strand
GTTGGATCCGATCCACCGCAAATATCACCATAACGACCTCAGCTTCGGGCTGCTGTACGCCTTTCACGAGAATTTTATCCTGCCGCTCAGCCATGACGAGATGGTTCACGGCAAGCGCTCGCTGATCGGCAAAATGTCGGGCGATCGCTGGCAGCGTTTCGCCAATCTGCGAGCCTATTTCGCCTTCATGTGGACCCACCCGGGCAAGAAACTGCTGTTCATGGGCGGCGAGTTCGCCCAGGAGCGCGAGTGGAACCACGATATCGGGCTCGATTGGCAGCTCCTCGGTGAACCGCTGCACGAAGGCGTCCGGCGTGCGGTGCGCGATCTCAATCATCTCTACCGCAGCACGCCGGCGCTGCATCGGCTGGATTGCGACCCGGAAGGTTTCCAGTGGATTGACGTCGCGAACGCGGCCGAGAGCACCGTCTCTTATCTGCGGCGCGGCCGGGATCCGCAAGAGATTGCGGTGATCGTCTGCAACTTCACCCCAGTGCCGCGCCAAGGTTACCGGATCGGAGTTCCCCGACCGGGACGTTACCTCGAGCGCATCAACACCGACGCCGAGGAATACGGCGGCAGCGGTATCGGGAATGCCGGACAGGTCCACGCTGACCCGCATCCGATGCATGGGCATCCTCATTCGCTATCCTTGAACTTGCCGCCATTGGGCACTCTGATCTTCACTCCCGGTTGATCGATGGCTCCGGCGTGGAAAGTGTGGCCGGGTCGTCCGTACCCGCTCGGAGCTACCTGGGACGGCGAGGGCGTCAACTTCGCGATCTTTTCGGCATATGCCGAAAGGATCGAGCTTTGTCTGTTCGATCGCTCCGGCGGCCATGAAGAGGCGCGCATTCCTCTTCCGGAATACACAGATGAGGTTTGGCACGCTTATTTGCCGGACGCCCGACCGAACCTGCTTTACGGGTACCGTGTTTACGGGCCGTTCGATCCCTCGAACGGGCACCGCTTCAATCCAAACAAGCTCTTGATCGACCCTTACGCCAAGGCGTTGCAGGGGCGGATTCGCTGGAGCGATGTGGTGTTCGGCTACCGCGTCGGGAGTCCGCGCGAGGATCTGTCGTTTGATCGACGCGATGATTCGCGCAGCGTTCCGAAGTGCCGGGTCGTCGAACCCGCCTTTACGTGGGGTGAGGATCGGCGGCCCCAAACCTCCTGGGAAGAAACCGTAGTCATCGAACTGCATGTGCGGGGCATCACCATCAAGCACCCCGATGTCGACCCGTTGCACCGCGGCACCTTCGCCGGGCTCGTGTCACCGGCCATGATCGATTATCTGGTCGGCCTTGGTGTCACCGCGGTGGAGCTGCTGCCGATCCATGCCGCGATCGACGATCGCCATCTGCTCGAGCGCGAATTGGTGAATTACTGGGGCTACAATACGATCGGTTTTTTTGCGCCGGATCCGCGCTTTCTGTCGACGCCGTCGATTGCCGGTTTCAAGACGGCCGTAAAGCGCCTGCATGATGCCGGGATCGAGGTCCTTCTCGATGTGGTCTACAACCATACAGGGGAGGGTAACCACCTTGGTCCGACGCTTTCGTTTCGCGGGATCGATAATGTGTCCTATTACCGTCTGCAGGCCGACCGTCGATTCTACTCCGACGTGACCGGCACCGGTAACACATTGAACCTCGATCATCCCCGGGTGCTGCAGCTGGTAATGGACTCGCTGCGCTACTGGGCCTCGGAGATGCACGTCGATGGTTTTCGCTTCGATCTGTGCCCGGCCCTTGCCCGTGAAAACAGCGATTACAGCCAGGGAAGCGCTTTCTTCGACGCCATCAGGCAGGATCCGGTAATGGCCGGGCTGAAATTGATTGCCGAACCTTGGGATCTCGGCGATTACGGCTATCAGCTCGGCAACTTTCCGCCTGGCTGGGCCGAATGGAACGGGCAATATCGGGATACTGTCAGGCGTTTTTGGCGCGGTGACGAGGGGCTGGTCGCCAATCTCGCGTCGCGCGTCGCCGGCTCCTCGGATATTTTCGGATATCGCGGGCGACGGCCCTGGGCGAGCATCAATTTCGTCACCGTTCACGACGGCTTCACACTACAAGACCTGGTCAGCTACAGCAAAAAGCACAACCTCGCCAACGGCGAGGACAACCGTGACGGAACCGACGCCAATTACAGTTGCAATTATGGCGTCGAAGGCGCCTCGGACGATCCGCAGATCATCGCGCTGCGCGATCGTCAGAAGCGCAATCTATTGGCCACTCTTTTGTTGTCTCTCGGTGTGCCGATGCTGCTCGCTGGCGATGAGATTGGACGCACGCAGCGCGGCAACAATAATGCCTACTGTCAGGACAATGAAATTTCCTGGTTCGATTGGGAGAACATCGGGCCGGCGGACGAGCAATTGGCTTGGTTTGTGCGCTATTTGATTCATTTGCGCCGGCGTCACCGCGTCTTCTCGCGCCCTCGCTTCTTGCGTGGCGAGGTCCTGTCCGAGGCCGGGGTCAAAGACATTACGTGGATAACTCCTTCCGGCGCGGAGGCGACCGCGGAGAACTGGAACGACCCGGTCGGGCTGAGCCTGGGTTATGTCCTCAGCGGCGCAGCGGGTGAGTTCTTCACCCCGGGCGGCCAGCGCGATATCGACGAGAGCTTTCTCGTAATGATGAATGCGAACCCCGAGGGCCTCGATTTTCGCTTTCCGGCTCTTGCCTCGCCGATCTCCTGGGAGCCGCTGGTCGATACGAGCGAACCCACCGGGCGCATCGTTGGCGGCAGGCGCTACGAGCCGGGCGAGATTTACCGCCTGCAGGCCCATTCATTCGCACTTTTTATCGACCGAACGCCGCGGCCGCTGATGCTTCGCAATGCTCCGGTCGCGACCGGCGCGGTGCTTCTTGACGGCGAGCGCGATCCTGCCATTGCACGTTTCGAAGTATCCCGCAACGATAATGCGCCGTCGCTGTAACATGGCGCTGGATGCGTCGCCGCCGGGCAACGGCGCGCGTTTTCGGCACTGCGCGGCGAGAGCCGAGATTTGTTCGGTATGAGCGCGCGCGTCGCCTTCCGGCAGCTGGCCAAACTAATCGGCGTCGAGGCGCGCTACACCGATGCACTTGGCGAAACGCGAGAGGTGTCGCCGGAGACGTTACTGGCATTGACAGCCGCCTTCGGGTTGCCGGCGGACCCGGTGCGCGCTCGACGTGAACTGGAGGAGCGGCAACAGCTTCTGCCGCTTGGGCTCGATCCAGTGTATTTCGTCCGCGCCGAGGACCCCAATCCCACAGTCCTGCTGAGGCTGCCGGCAGGTTGTCGGGAGCTGTCTTGGAGCTGCCTGCTCGCCGATAACACTGACAAGCACTCCGGCCAAATATCTAAAATCGCTCAGTCGAAAGCCAAGTGGTGTCCAATGCCGCTACCGCGGGGGCTGCCGCTCGGCTATCACCGCCTCAAAATCGAGGCTGCCGGCATCGAGGCTTCTATCGATCTTATCGTTGCCCCCGATCGCTGCTACCTTCCCGCTGAACTCGGACCGGGCTCCTGCAGCTGGGGGCTGAGTTGTCAGCTCTATGGGTTGCGCAGCGAGCGGAATTGGGGAATGGGAGATTTCACCGATTTCGCGATGCTGGCTCGCGCTGCGGGAGGCTGCAATGCCTCGGTGGTCGGCATAAATCCGCTGCACTCATTGTTCACCGCTGAGCCGCGGCACATCAGCCCCTACTCTCCTTCCAGCCGCAGTCAGCTGAATTATCTTTATATCGATGTAACGGCAGTTCCCGGCTTTGCCGAGGACGATGCCGTACGCGAGCTGATGGGCCGACAATGGTTTGGCGCCACTTACTGGGCAGCACGTTCGGCCGAACTGATTGATTATGGCGCCGTCGCGGCGTGCAAGAGATCAGTGCTGGAGGCGCTGTTTCGTCGTTTCCAGTTGCTCGAACTCGGCGCCAATGGAAATGCGGCAGGAAGGGCGTTCCGAGGTTTTCAACAGATGGGCGGGCGAGCGCTCACCGACTTTGCCGTGTTCGAGGCGCTGCACGAGCACCACCATGACAAAGAACGGCTGTTTTCGTGGCGCGGCTGGCCAGCTCCGATGCGCGATCCACGGTCGCCGCAGGTGGCAGCATTTGCGGCAGCACATCACGACCGAGTTGAGTTCTTCCAGTTTCTGCAATGGCAGGCGGACTGCCAGCTGGCATCGGCAGCGCGAGCCGGGCGGCAAGCCGGGCTTTCAATCGGGCTCTATCGTGACCTGGCGGTCGGCGCCGATCCAAATGGCGCCGAAGCCTGGGCCGATCAGGAACTGGTTGCGCGTGGCGCGTCGATCGGGGCGCCGCCCGACGCGCTGAGCCGTGCCGGGCAGAACTGGGGCTTGGCCCCGGTCAATCCGTTGGTCCTAAGGCGCCAAGGATTTGCACCGTTTATCGCCTCACTCCGTAACAACATGCGTCATGCCGGGGTTCTCCGCATCGACCATGTCATGTCGCTCAGCCGGCTCTACTGGATTCCGAGCGGGATGGCGGCAAAGGCCGGCGCTTACGTCAACTACCCTTTCAAAGAATTGATCCGGCTGGTGGCGCTGGAAAGCTGGCAACAGCGCTGCGCTGTGGTCGGCGAGGATCTCGGGACGGTGCCCGACGGGTTTCGCGATGCGATGCGCTCCGCCAATGTCCTGTCTTATCGGGTTTTCGTCTTTGAGCGCAGCAGCGACGGGGCGTTCTTGGCGCCGTCGCGATATCCGGCGCTGGCGGTGGCTTCGGCGGCGACCCACGATATTGCCACGCTGAGGGGCTTCTGGATCGGCACGGACATCGTCTGGCGTCGACGCCTCGGCCTCTATCCAGACGAGCGTGCGGAGAAAGCAGAAATCGCTGAGCGGCGCCGCGACCGCCGTCTCATGCTCGATGCGCTGGTCGAGGAGGGATTGATAAAATACGCGCAAATCGAGGAGTTTCTCCCCGACGGCAAGGAGCCGGTCTATACGACAGAGCTCCGCGACGCCATCCTGACTTATCTCGGGCGCTCAAACGCTCGTCTGATGCTGGTTCAGCTCGAAGACGTGCTCTCTGAGGACGAGCAGGCGAATTTGCCCGGCACCACCGAAGCACATCCCAATTGGCGCCGGCACTCGTCGCGAAGCCTTGAGGAGATCGACCGCAGCGCCATGCTGCACCGCGTGGCGACGTTGATCGAGGAGGCACGATCGCGTTCGGCGCATTGAGCCGCGCGCAATGACACGGACGTTTTTGAAGAAAACGATTATATTGGCATGCCAACGAGCTTGGGTATGAGCCGCGGGATCCCGGGTTACCCTGGCGGTCTACCCAGGGGGTCGGCGGGGGAGGCGGGGCCCATGCCTCCCCGCCCGCTCCTCCTTAGCGGCTTCGGGGTAAGTGCTGGCTCGCGATGCAGGTCCGGCCAGCATGAATGTGCTTTCCGCGTTTGCGCGGAAAGGACGAGTGTTGTAACTGGAGCTAAGTTGTTTGAGTTTCAGGCCGGCACCGGGGGATAGCATGGCCAAATCTACGGGCCGTCAGGCAGGTGGGGAAGCGTTCGCATTTTTGAAGCGCCGGCTCGCGGAGGCGCTAGGTTTTGCTCTGTTGCTCGCCAGCCTTTTACTGTTTCTGGCTTTGTTCACTTATGACTCGAGCGACGCATCGCTGAACACGGCAGTGGACGCTGCGCCGCATAATTTCCTCGGCCACGTTGGAGCGGTCCTGGCCGACCTTTTCTGGCAGAGCCTCGGGTTCGCAGGATTGTTTGTTCCTATTCTGCTGGTCGCGTGGTCTCTCCGTTTCATTCTCCATCGTCCCCTACGGTCCTCCTGGCTCAGATTGGCACTTTTGCCAGCAATCCTGGTGCTGGGCGCAGTGGCGCTCTCAATCCTCGAGCTTGGATCATTTTCTCCGCCGGCGGGCCCCGGAGGCGCGATCGGCTGGGCCGCTGACCGGCTGATGGTGCGCTCCGGTCTCGGCACGGCGGCACTCCCAATATCGATGGCTGCGGCGGCAGTCGCCGGACTTCTGTTGCTGGCCACGATGGGTCTCTCCTTGCGAGATTGGCGCGAAATCGGCGCGAGCGCTGGGCGAGGCGCCGCACGCTTCGCCGAATTCCCCGGCAGCAGCCGAGGCGGGGCGCGCTCGCGGTTCGGCTGGATTTGGCGGTGTTGGCCGAAGGCGCGCCTGTCTCGCGCCGCGGCATCCGACGGCGGCGTCGATCACCCCGAGGTTCGTCGCGCATCGGCGATGACCCCTCTCCCTAGCCGACGGGAGCCCTGGCTGAACCAGAACCGGGATGGGCGCACAGTTGGTGATCGAGATCGCGCTGGGCTGGTTAGGTTCATTGCGCCGAAGACAAAGCCGACCGTGCCGGGAAAGCGTGCCGAGCAGGAACGCCAACCGGCGCTGGACCTCGAACCCGATCAGCAGCCGGTATTGCCCTCGCTCGAACTCTTAGCGAAGCCGCAACTGGCCATAGCCGAGGCGATAAACGAAGAGGCGCTCGAAAAGAACGCTCGGTTGCTCGAGACGGTCCTCGATGACTTTGGCGTGCGCGGCCAGATTGTCCAGGTTCGCCCTGGACCGGTCGTTACACTCTACGAATTCGAGCCGGCTCCCGGGATCAAGGCGTCCCGGATCATCGGACTTGCCGACGACATAGCCCGCTCGATGAGCGCTGTTTCCGTTCGGGTTGCGGTCGTTTCGGGGCGGAATGTGATCGGCATCGAACTCCCCAACCGCAACGCGGAGACGGTATTTCTGCGCGAGTTGCTCGATTCGCCAGTTTACGAGGGTCATTCCGGCCGTCTCGCGCTGATCCTAGGCAAGGACATCTCCGGTGAGCCGGTGCTCGCCGATTTGGCGAAAATGCCGCATCTGCTGATCGCCGGCACGACCGGGTCGGGCAAATCCGTCGGCATCAACACGATGATCCTGTCGATCCTTTACCGAATGCCGCCCGACCGCTGCAAATTCATCATGATCGACCCGAAGATGCTGGAACTCTCCGTCTATGACGGCATCCCGCATCTTCTCGCGCCAGTCGTCACCGATCCGCGCAAAGCGGTGCTCGCGCTGAAATGGACGGTGCGAGAGATGGAGAACCGCTATCGCAAGATGTCGAAATTGGGCGTGCGCAACATCGATGGGTTCAACGCCCGCCTGGCTGATGCCGAGGCCAAGGGCGAGAGCGTGATCCGCGAGGTGCAGACGGGGTTCGATACGGAAACGGGGCAGCCAATTTTCGAGCCGCAGCCCTTCGATACCAGCGAGCTGCCGCTGATCGTCGTCGTTGTCGACGAGATGGCGGATCTGATGATGGTCGCCGGGAAAGAAATCGAGGCGGCGATCCAACGCTTAGCGCAGATGGCCCGAGCCGCCGGGATCCACCTGATCATGGCGACACAGCGCCCGTCCGTCGATGTCATCACCGGTACGATCAAGGCAAATTTCCCGACCCGCGTCAGCTTCCAGGTAACGTCGAAAATCGACAGCCGCACAATCCTCGGCGAAGGCGGCGCCGAGCAGCTGCTCGGCCGGGGCGATATGCTCTACATGGCCGGCGGAGGACGCATCACCCGGGTACATGGGCCATTCGTCTCGGACGAGGAGGTCGAGCGCGTCGTGTCGTTTTTGAAAACGCGCGGGACACCGGATTACATCGACGAGATTACCGAGGATGACGATGCCTCGTTCGATCCGCTGGGCGAGGACGAGGAGGGGCATTCGACCGATAAGCTCTATGCCCAGGCTGTCGCGGTAGTGTGTCGCGAGCGCAAGGCTTCGACTAGCTTTGTGCAACGGCACCTGCAGATCGGGTATAACCGCGCGGCACGCATTATCGAGCGAATGGAGGCGGAGGGCATCGTGACCCCCGCCAACCACGTCGGAAAGCGCGAGGTTCTGGCGCGCGGCGGCGATTGACCGCAATTGACGCTGGTTACGGTCGATTTCATCTCTCTTTCTGAGTTAAGCGCGAAGCGGCGGAGGCGAGATGACCGGCATCGGGCAAGCTCGGAAGCGATCAGAATTGCGAGCCGAGTTCGCCGCCCTGAACCGACGCGCTGTGCTTGGCGCCTCTGTTTCCCTTGCATTGGGACAGATTTTGCCTGCGGCGGCCGCCACAGCGCCCACGGCCGCCGTGCTTACGCCGCAGGATAACGCCGATCTGCAGCGGATAGTCGCTTATCTGAGCAGCATCCGCACGATGTATGCGAAATTTCAGCAGGTCTCTGGGGGCGGGGGTCGCGCCACCGGACAGCTGTGGATGGCCCGCCCCGGTCGAATGCGGTTCGAATACGACCCGCCTTCTCCGATTCTACTGCTGGCCGACATGTTCTACGTGTACTACATCGACAAAGAGCTGGTTCAGATGTCCAAGGTCGGGCTGAAGTCGACGCCTGCTTGGCTTCTGTTGCGCGATCCGATCACGTTTAGCGATCTCATCGTGACCCGGTTCGAGCGGGGCGCGAACACCATAAGGCTAACGGTCGTCGAGAAGGCCGAGCCGGACAGCGGCAGTTTGACGATGGTGTTCAGCGATAACCCGCTGGCATTGCGGCAATGGTCGATTGTCGATCCGCAGCACAAGACGACGACAGTTTCGCTTTTTGATGAGCGATTTGGTGTAGCACTCGACCCCAAGCTGTTTGTATATCAAGATCCATATGCCGCCGCGCGGCGCCAATACCAACCGAACTGAGCCCCATGCCTGCCCGTAATTTGCCGATAATCGGCATCCCGACCTGCATGCGCACGATCAATGAACGCGTTTTCCACGGGGTGAATGAAAGGTATCCGAACGCAATAATCGATGCGACCGGATGTTTGCCGCTTCTGATCCCCGCGGTCGGCGCCAAGATCGATGTTTGCGCGGTGCTTGACAGGCTTGATGGGCTGTTGCTTACCGGAAGCCCCTCGAACGTGCATCCGAGCCAATATGGCGGCGAACCGAGCCACCCCGAGACCATGCACGACATGCAGCGCGACGCGACGACTTTGCCGCTGATTCGCGAGGCGGTTCGGCGTGATGTGCCGATTCTGGCGATCTGCCGAGGAATCCAGGAGTTGAACGTCGCGCTCGGCGGGACCTTGCACCAGCGGGTACATGAGCTGCCCGGCCGAATCAATCATCGTTCCCGGAAAGATTCGCCGGATGGCCCTTACGGACCTGCGCATAGTGTCACATTGAGCTCGGGCGGGCTCTTGGCGGCACTCATTGGAACAACTGAAGTGATGGTGAACTCACTTCATTCGCAGGGCATCGATCGGTCCGGGCCCGCGCTCCGAGTGGAGGCGGTCGCCCCGGATGGTCAAATCGAGGCGGTAAGCCTGCCCGGGACGCGGTTCGTCGTCGGTGTGCAATGGCATCCCGAGTACAAAGTTCTGGAGAACCCGTTATCACGGGCCTTGTTCTCGATGTTTGCCCAGGCATGCTTCGATGCAGCTGGTGCGGGAGTAAAGATCGCGACGCGCGCGGCATGAGAGAAGCCAAATTAGTTCCACAGGACAGCATGCGTTTTTGCCAATTCCGATATGCACGAATCGTCGTTTGTTTTTTCTCGGCTGCACCCCATCTGCATCAGTCGGAAGCGGAGAGAGCCAAAAAACTCTCTTTAAAACGGCCCCGTTTCCCCTGCGGGGCCGATTTCCCCCAAACGCTTCTGACATGCAGGCGCCCGGTCTTCCCCCCCGACCGGGCGCCGTTGTTTTCGGCGGTTCTCCAAAACCCCCAAGTCGCACGCGCGATCCGGTGATGACGCTTCGCCTTGTAACTTGGAACATCAACTCGGTCCGGCTGCGCGTCGATAATGTACGACGGCTTCTCGCGGAATGGGCGCCTGATGTTTTATGTCTTCAGGAGACCAAAACTCCCGACGAGCGCTTTCCTCGCGAGGTGTTCGAGGAACTTGGCTACCGGCACATGCTGGTTCATGGGATGAAGGGCTACAACGGAGTGGCGATCCTGTCGCGTTCGCCCTTCGTATCGGCCGGAACCAGGGTGTGGTGCGATCGGGCCGACTGCCGGCATGCGGTCGTCGAACTGCCAGGTGGCATAGAGCTCCATAACATCTATGTGCCAGCGGGGGGCGACGTTCCCGACCCCATCATTAATCCCAAGTTCGCTCATAAATTGCAGTTTCTCGACGAGCTGACGGGCTGGTTCAGCGCCGAGCGGCAGAACGGCCGCGCTATAATCGCGGTGGGCGATCTGAATATCGCGCCGCTTGAGACGGACGTCTGGTCGCACAAGCAGCTTCTCGGGGTGGTCAGCCACACCCCCCTTGAGGTTGACCGGCTCGGACGATTGCAGCGAGCCGTTGCCTTTGTCGATGCGGTACGTCACTTCGTGCCACCGCATGAGCGTCTGTACACGTGGTGGAGCTATCGCGCCCGCGACTGGGCGGCTTCCGATCGCGGCCGCCGGCTCGACCATATTTGGGTCACGCCCTCTCTCGTCCCCCTGCTCGCCGAAGCGCGAGTACATCGTGACAGTCGCGGCTGGAGCACCGCGTCGGACCATGTCCCGATCATGGTGACGGTTGGTGGTTGATACGGCGGTACAGGTTATATCGGCCCGGCTCGATCTCGAGCGGTAGAGGAAGAGGCCTCAATTCGCCGGCAATTACTGGAGCTTCGCTGACCAGCACTCCGTCGAGCCGCAGGAGGGGGACTATTAATGGGGCCAGGCACTCGGCAAGCGCCTTGCTCGCGGGAGTATCGCCGTTCCCGGCGTCGAGATGGGCGAGCGCCACATTGTCGGCAAGCCGGGCGCGAGCCCGCGGGAGCGTCTCGCGCATGTCTCCGAGCAAAAGGAACTCAGCAGGCGGAATGCAGTCCGGATGGGCTGCAACGGTGCGCTCGCAGACATAAATTTTGCGGCGGGGGAACAGGTTTCGAAGGTGATCGTAGGTCCGACCGTTGCCGAGGCCGAGTTCAAGCACATCACCATCCACACCTGCGACCAGTTCGGCGGCCAATTCGAGGCAAGCGCGCTGTGCTTCGAGTCGGCGGATGAAGCTGTCTAGCCGGCTCACCGCGCTACGCAGCGACGCCGGTGGTCTTGCGCAGCCGCTCGATTTCGGCGGACGCCGCGCGGAGCTGATTGTTCATCAATTCAACGCGGTGTGCCAGTTCTTGCATGATCGAGATCGCCATGTTGGGAAACTCCCGCACCATGCGCATGAACGGCTCCTTCGAGATGCGCAGCGCGATTAGCCGGTCCTTCGCCCGGACCGTGGCCGCACGCGGCGCGTTACCCAGGATTCCCATTTCGCCGACGATCTCGTTGGCGCCAAGTGTCGCCACGACGATCGGACCGGCAGGCGTTTCGAGAACGACCTCAGCCTCGCCGTCGATGATGAGGTATGCGGCATCGGCCGGATCTCCTTGCCGCATCAGGTTTTTGCCAGGATCGAAACCGACGCGTTCGCTCACGAACGCCAAGAGCTTTAGCTTGGAAGGTTCGATTTCGGCAAAGAACGGGACCCGCCGAAGCAACTCGAATTCCTGTTTGAGGCTCATTCCTCCCTCCTCGAGCTTGCTTTTAGAATTCCCTCACTGATTCGACGCGACCGGCCACAACGACAGCGAGACATTCCTCTGCACTACCGACACTTCCGGGTAATTGGCAGTTCCGCACAAGGCGGGCTCGGCGCGGCAGCTTGATGATTTCTCGGCAGAATACCCTGTTTTCCATGCTGCACCTTCGTCCGAGCGCGAGTTCCTACCTGATCATCTCGTCCAAGGATAGCAAACCAACCCGAGCAGGTCATTGGCGCTGATGAAACCGATTTTGTATGAAATTTTCCTGCTTGAGCGACCCACGAATAGGATCATCTTTGCGACAGCCGCTCGCCCGCGGCGGCCCGGATTTTCCATCAGCTCGAGCTTGCTTTGGCCGCAATATCTTCGCGTTGTGTGGGCCT
The DNA here is from genome assembly GCA_019244535.1 of Alphaproteobacteria bacterium. Taxonomy (GTDB): domain Bacteria; phylum Pseudomonadota; class Alphaproteobacteria; order ATCC43930; family CGMCC-115725; genus AP-15. The sequence goes on along the minus strand of JAFASL010000076.1, from coordinate 4,176 downwards.
GTGGAGCTGAAGAACAGCGCCGACCGGCACAATGAGCTTCATAAAAGACCATTTCGCGCTAATGCGGCTTATGCAATAGTCGGGGTATCCACCTTCAGAGAGAGACCCGTGTGACAGTGCGCCGTCATCAGAAACGGGTGCTTATCTATAGCCACGACAGCTTCGGATTGGGCCATTTGCGGCGTTGCCGCGCTATTGCGCACTCGCTGGTCGACGCCGACCCTGCGGTCTCGATCCTGATACTCTCCGGCTCGCCAATCATCGGAAGCTTTGATTTCCGCTCCCGGGTCGATTTTGTGCGCGTGCCGGGTGTCATCAAGCTACGCAACGGAGAATACGTTTCACTTAATCTGCACATCGATATCGACGAGATGCTGGCCATGCGCTCCTCGATAATTCGACACACGGCCGATATCTTTGACCCCGAACTGCTGATCGTCGACAAGGAACCGTTGGGACTACGTGGGGAGGTGCGCGATACCCTCGACCTGCTGCAGCGGCGCGGGGCGGCTTTGATCCTGGGACTGCGCGACGTCATGGATGATCCGGAAGCGCTCGAAAGCGAGTGGGAGCGCAAGCAGGCGGTTCCAGCCCTGGAGGAGTATTACGACGAAATCTGGGTGTACGGCCTGCCCCAGATTTGCGATCCGCTCGCGGGTTTGTCGGTGCCGCGCGCGGTCCGCGAGCGTGTCACCTATACCGGATACTTGAGACGCACGGCGAGCGAAGTGCAGCTGACACCAGAGCTCTTCGGCATCATCGATAAAGATTTTCTCCTGGTTACCCCAGGCGGCGGCGGGGACGGCGAAGCGCTGATCGACCACGTGTTGTCGGCGTACGAGCACGATCCCGCGATCCCCAACCCCGCTCTGCTGGTCTTCGGTCCATTCATGCTGCCCGAACAGCGGGCGACTTTCGCCGGCCGCGCGGCCCGGCTCCAAAATGTGCGCGCGATTACCTTCAGCGCTCGTCTCGAGAGCTTGATGGTGCGCGCCGCCGGCGTCGTAGCAATGGGCGGTTATAATACGTTCTGCGAGATCCTATCCTTCGACAAGCGTGCACTGATAATACCGCGGACTGCGCCACGCCTGGAGCAGTTTATCAGGACGAAGCGCGCCGCCGAGCTTGGGCTACTGGCGATGCTCCGTGACGATCAGGCGCGCGATCCTTGCGTGATGGCTGCCGCCCTGCGCCGTCTCGCTCAGCAACCGCCTCCTTCGGCCGTCCACATTCCCGGCTTGCTTGACGGAATGCCGGTAGTCAATCGTTTGGCGCGGAATTGGCTCGACCAAGGGCGCGCGGGTTGTTTTGCCGCACGGGCTCGCTACGGAACTTGAATGTGACGGTACCCACCGGGGCGACGCGCCGTGTCGCCTTTGTTCTCAAAGGATACCCGCGGGTTTCGGAAACCTTCATCGCTCAGGAGATCCTCGCTCTGGAGCGGCGTGGGCTCCACATCCTGATAGTTTCCCTCCGTCACCCCACCGACCGTGCGACGCATCCTATTCACCGCCAGATCGGGGCCGCGCTGCTCTATCTTCCGGAATACCTGTACCAAGACATCGTCAGGGTTTGGCGAGGCTGGCTGCGGTCGCGCCGACGAGCGGGGTACAGGGCGGCACGGGCAGCATGGTTTTCGGACCTGTGCCGCGATCCGACCCCGAATCGGATCCGCCGTTTCGGCCAGGCTTTGGTTCTGGCCGCCGAGCTGCCCGAGGATGTCGACCACCTCCACGCACATTTTCTACATACGCCAGCCTCGGTCGCCCGGTATACGGCGTTATTGACCAGTCTCGATTGGACGGTGTCGGCGCATGCCAAGGACATCTGGACACTTCCGGAATGGGAGAAGCGTTCGAAGCTGGCGGAGGCAAGGTGGGTCGTGACCTGTACCGAGGCCGCGCGCCGCCATCTCGCAGGCCTGGAGTCGCGGCCTGAAGCCGTATGGCTGTGCTATCACGGCGTCGATCTCGTGCGCTTCGCGCCGGCCCCGCGCCGATCGAATACGCGCAACGGGAGCGACCCAAAACAACCGGTCATGATCCTTTCGGTCGGGCGGTCGGTCACAAAGAAAGGTTATGACGATCTGCTCGAAGCCCTTGCTCTTCTCCGTGCTGGCCTGCAATGGCGGTTTGTCTATATCGGCGGCGGTCCGCTGCATGCGTCGCTAAAGCGCCAGGCGGAGCGGCTTAGTCTGTCGCACCGGATAGAGTGGCGCGGCGCAATGGCCCAACCGGAGGTGCTCTCGGCCTACCGCGAGGCGGACCTCTTTGTGCTTGCCTCCAAGGTGGCGGCTGATGGCGACCGCGATGGCTTACCTAACGTACTTGTCGAGGCGCAATCTCAGGGACTCGCCTGCATTTCGACGAGGGTTTCGGCGATCCCCGAGCTGATCGAGCAGCATGTGACCGGGTTATTGGTGCCCCCAGGCAGCCCATCGCTGCTCGCGGAAGCGCTCGAACGCCTGATCGTTGATCCTATGCAACGGGCTTGGCTCGGTGCAGCCGGAGAGCATCGGGTGCGGCGCCTGTTTTCGATTGAGGACGGGATCGATCTTCTGGCAGCCCGTTTTGGGCTGGCTTCCGCCCGCCGGCCAGACCACGAGCCGGCCCTGCGGTCCCCCGAGCGGTTTCCTTCAAGCGAGGAAAACGCGACGCAAATGGAATGCGTATCGCCTTTTATGCGCCGCTGAAGCCGCCTGATCACCCGGTACCCTCGGGGGACCGCAGGGTTGCGCAGCTGTTCCTTTCGGCGCTACGCGTGGCCGGCCATGATGTCTTCATCGCGTCCCGTTTCCGCAGCTATGACAGACAGGGCGATCAGCACCGTCAAGCTCGGGTGGCGGCTATCGGTGAACGCCTTGCGTCCCGGCTTGCTCGGCGCTGGCGCGTTGCCCCAGAGACCGCTCCCGAGCTGTGGTTCACCTACCACCTCTACCACAAGGCGCCGGATTGGCTGGGGCCAAGAGTTGCCGACGCGCTCGGCATTCCCTATCTCCTGGCCGAGGCTTCCGATGCGCCAAAGCAGGCGGCGAGCGGCTGGTCCTCAGGCCGGCTGGCAGCCGAAAAAGCGATCAGGCGCGCCGACGCGGTGATCGGCCTTAATCCAGCCGACCGGGAATGCGTGTTGCCGCTGTTGCGAGACGCATCACGTTGGGTAGCCTTTAAGCCCTTCCTCGATGCCGAGCCCTTCGCGCATCGAGCTTGCGTCAGAGGTGAGCCGCCGCGCCTGATCACCGTGGCGATGATGCGCCACGGCGACAAGCTCGCATCCTACCGAATTCTCGGCGACGCCCTTTCGCGCCTGCTGGATCAGCCGTGGTCATTGGAGGTGATTGGAGACGGGCCAGCCCGCCGCGCCGTGGAGGAGGCGCTCTATCCGCTCAACAAACGGTTGAACTGGGCAGGAGTGCTAGGGGACATGGAAATTGCCAAACGGTTGGCATCGGCTGACCTATACGTGTGGCCGGCTCTCAACGAAGCGTTCGGCATGGCGCTGTTGGAGGCGCAGGCTAGCGGAGTTCCGGTAGTGGCGGGCGGCGGTGGCGGGGTCGGCGAAGTCGTCGAACCCGGTGTGACCGGTCTTCTCGTCCCGCCGGGCGATGCGCCGGCTTTTGCCGAGGCGGTGCGCAGCCTGATCGCAGACCCTCGGCGCCGCGCCGCCTTCGGCGAAGCCGCACGGCAGCGGGTTAGGGACGAGCACGGCGTAACTTCTGCCGCTCGCCACCTCAATGCCGTAATCGATACGGTGCGCGGAGCCGCTTCACGTGACTGAGTGCCACCATACCCTATGAACGGGTCTGTCCTTGTTTACGTGCAGCACCTGCTCGGAGTCGGCCATTTGCGGCGTTCGCTTAGAATTGTCGATGCTTTGGCGGAGCAGGGTATCGGAGTTACGCTGATCTCGGGAGGAGAGCCGCTCGCCGACCTGGCTCACATCCGGGCCGAGCGGTTGGTCCAGCTGCCGCCGATCAAGGCTCGCGACGCGGAATTTAAACTGCTCGTTGACGAGACGGACCGACCGGTTGATGACGCGCTGCGAACGGTTCGAAGATCGGCGCTCTTGGCCGCTTTTGCGGAAGCGCGGCCCGACGCCGTTCTGATCGAAGCGTTTCCATTTGGCCGCCGGGCATTTCGCTTCGAACTCGAGGGGCTGATCGAAGCCGCCTGGTTGCGG
>JAFASL010000851.1 GCA_019244535.1 Alphaproteobacteria bacterium | reverse complement strand
GTGATGTATGCCGGCAAGAAGGTCGAAGAAGCTGAAGTCGACACACTGTTCGGCCAGCCGCTTCACCCCTACACGCACGGCCTGCTGGCGTCGATCCCGCGTCTCGAGATCATGGGGGGACGAACCGCCAACTCGGTCCAGAGATTGAAGGAAATCCCGGGTATGGTACCGGCGCTGAATAATCTCCCGCCCGGCTGCACCTTCGCGCCGCGCTGCGCCTTCGCGGATGACCGATGCCGCGCGCAGTTTCCGCCCTATGAGCAGAAGCGGCCTGGGCATTGGGCTGCTTGCTGGCATTCCAACAGCCTCTATGGAAGCGGGGCTTAGCAGATGGCTGTCCAGGATGTTATCAGCGCGCCAGTGACAGCCGGCATCCGCACCCCAGTCATCGCCGTCGAGGGTCTGAAGAAGCATTTCCCGGTCAAAAAGGGGCTTTTGCGGCGGACCGCCGGGTATGTTTATGCCGTCGACGGCGTCAGCTTCTCGGTCGGCGAAGGCGAAACCCTCGGCTTGGTCGGCGAAAGCGGCTGCGGGAAGTCGACCGTGGCGCGCACCGTGTTGCGTCTCGTCGAACCGACCAACGGCACGATCCGGCTCAATGGTCGGGACATCACTCGGTTAGGTAAAGCGGCGCTGCGCCCGCACCGGCGGCAGATGCAGATCATCTTCCAGGACCCCTTCTCCTCCCTCAACCCGCGCATGTCGGCCGGGGACATCGTCGGTGAGCCGTTGCAGGTGCACGGCATCGCCGGCGGAAAGGAGAAAGAAGAGCGCGTTGCGGCGCTGTTCGACCAAGTCGGGTTGCGCCGCCTGCAGATGCGGGCATTTCCTCACGAGTTCTCCGGCGGACAACGGCAGCGCATCTGCATAGCCCGGGCGTTGGCGCTCAATCCCAAGCTGATCATCGGAGACGAGCCGGTCTCAGCGCTCGACGTGTCGATCCAGGCTCAGGTGATCAACCTGATGATGGATTTGCAGCGCGAAAAGAACCTCTCCTATTTGTTCATCGCCCATGATCTCGCGGTCGTCGAACACATCAGTCACCGCATAGCGGTCATGTATCTCGGCAAGATCGTCGAGTACACGGACAAGCAGACCCTCTTCACTAACCCGCTCCACCCGTACACCGAAGCTCTGCTGGCGGCGGTGCCGATCCCTAACCCGCAGCTGAAGCGCAAGAAGCAGCTGCTGCAGGGCGATGTGCCCAGCCCGATCAACCCTCCGCCGGGCTGCACCTTCCATACGCGCTGCCCTTATGCCGAGGCGCGGTGCCGGCTCGACGTGCCGGCACTGCGCGAAGTCAGCCCCAATCATATGGTCGCTTGCCACTTGCGTTAAATTGAATCTCCGGCCGCTCGACAGCTAGCGTTAATAATCGTTAACGCCTCGCCTCTCTGCTGCACGATTTATTAAATAAAGTGAGAGCATTCTCGGTTTTTGGCATTATCATAGATAACCATCACGTTTCACCGTACGGGTCTGGAAACCTGGTGGGATCACGAAAAACAGTGGACGGCGAAAGGTCGGTTCCTGATGGTGAGTGTTCTTGTCCCGTCGCGCGATGCCGCGCCGCGGCAGGATATCGCTGGGTCAAAGGGCGCCCCGCACGCAGTTTCAGGCGCTGCCGCTCCGATGCTTCAGCGAGACGGGCTTTCGGTATCGGTGGTCGGGTCACCCGCCTCTCCGATCGGCCATCTGCTGTACCTCGGTTCCGTCGGACTTGTCGCCGCCGGAATCATCACAGTCTTCTTTGGCGCCGGGTTTTCGCTCCTGGCGCCCTCCGCGCGCGGGATACCGCCCATTTCAACCGTGCGGGCTGGTCTTGAGGCCATAGTCCTGCAGCCTCCAGTCCGCACCACCGACCAAGCCCCTCTAACCGATGGCACGGAGAACCTGCGGAATTCCGCCGTGTTGCCGCCTTCGGGGGAGGGTTCCGGGCTGTCAAGCGACAGCGGGCTGGGCTCACAGGCGCGTGCGGAGGCATCGGTACCTCCGACACCAGATCCTAGGCCTGCGGCTGCTGCGGCCGCGGGCGTCCCGGCTCCGGATGCTACTGCGGCAACCACTCTCGCTCAGCCAACTTCGGCTTCCTCGGCCGCCGAAAGAAGAGAGCTCCTGCAGCACGGCGACTCTCTTCTGCGCACCGGAGACGTCGCTTCGGCGCGTTTGTTTTACGAACGCGCGGCGGCTGCGGGTGACGGATCGGCCGCGTTGCGACTTGGCGCCACCTTCGATCCGGCATTTCTCGAGCGCCTTGGCCTTGGCAAATTGCAATCCGATCCGGCTGCGGCCCGGTCATGGTACAGCCGCGCCGTCGAACTCGGCGTGATGGAGGCCAAGCGCCAGTTGAACGGGCTGGAGACAAGACAGGGGAAATAGCTTGCGATGAACCGTTGGACGATTACGGCGGCGATCACTCTCGCCCTCGCTTCGACGAGCGCCTGCCCGACGCAAGCGAAAACCGCCGGGCCGCCGCTGGAGACCGGAGTGAACCGAGGCGTGGTCGAACTCGAGACTGCCCGCGGCGCCGGGATTTCGGTGCGGATCGCCGAAGACTTGGCCAATCTCATAGATGACGGGTCGACCCGAAGGGTCTTGCCGGTCATAGGCAAGGGAGCGCTACAGAATATTTCCGATCTGAAGCTGCTCCGCGGCGTGGACATGGCGATCCTCCAGACCGACGTGCTCGATTACGCGCGGCAGCAGAACCTGTTTCCCGGTATCGAGAATTGGGCCACCTACATCATCAAGCTCTACAATGAGGAGTTCCATCTACTCGCGCGACAAGACGTCAAATCCGTTGCGGATCTGGCCAATCAGAAAGTCAACGTCGATTTGCGCGGGGCGGGAACGGCGATCACCGCGGCTCGGCTTTTCCAGCTGTTGAATATTCCGGTGGCTGAGACAAATGATGACCAGGAGGTGGCGCTCGACAAGCTGCGTCGCGGCGATATTTCCGCCTTGGCATTTGTCGCGGGCAAACCCGCGCCGATCTTCCGCAGCCTGGGTGCGGCAGATGGACTTCATTTTTTGGCTATTCCTCTGACGCCGGTGGTGACCGCGAGCTATATACCAACCCGCCTCACCGCCGCGGACTATCCGGGCGTTGTACCGCAAGATCAGGCCATCGACACGATCGCCGTCGGCGCCGTTCTCGCCGCCGCGAACCTCCAGCAGGGGACCGAGCGATATCGCAATCTGGTCAATTTCGTTGAAGCGTTCTTTACCGGGTTTCAGTCGCTGCTCGATCCGGGGCACCACCCGAAATGGCATGAGGTGAACCTCACCGCAGAACTACCGGGCTGGCGACGCTTCCCGCCCGCCGAGCAATGGCTGCAGAGAAACACGCAAGTGGCGGGAGCGCCGAACCTGCAGGACCTTCGGGCGATTTTCTCGCGCTTCATTGACGAGCGGCAGCAGGCCTCCGGCGGGTCGACGCTGAGCCCAGAGCAAAAGAACGAGCTGTTCGGGCAATTCGAGCTCTGGCAAAAGGGCCAGGTGCATTAGTCTCGCCGATCTGGATGCCGCTCTTGCAGATGGTCCGGCGCGCCGCGCGGTGCGCCCCTTCGATCGTGCGGCGATGGCGCGGGGTTGCGGCCGCCCTGGCCTTGGCTCCGACCGTCTCAGTTCCGTTCCAGCCCGCGGCGGCCGAACTAGCCGGGAAGCGCGGCGGGACGCTCGAATTCGCGGTATTGGTCGAACCGGGCGACTATGATTGCCACGCCAATATTTCCTTCGCGTTCCTCCACCCCATCGCGCCGCATTACTCGACACTTCTCAAATTCGACGCGCCCAATTACCCGCAGATCGTCGGCGATCTGGCAGAATCGTGGAATGTGTCTCCTGACCGGCTCACCTACACGTTCAAGCTGCGGCCTAATGTTCTCTTTCACGACGGCTCGAAGCTGACTTCGGCTGACGTGAAGGCGAGCTACGATCGCATCGTCCACCCGCCGGCGGGCGTAGTCTCGGCCCGGAAAGTCGATTACGCGGCGGTCGCGAGTATCGATACGCCCGACCCGCGCACCGTCATTTTTCACCTTCAATGGCCGGAAGCAGCAATGTTGGCGAACTTCGCCTCGCCGTGGAACTGCATATACAGCGCCGCCAAGCTGGCTGAAGACCCACAATTTCCTAAGACCCACGTCCTCGGCACAGGCCCGTTCGTCTTCGCCGAGCATGCCAAGGGCCAATTCTGGCGCGGCGAGAGGTGGGACAAATATTTCCAGCCTGGCAAACCCTATCTCGACGGCTACCGTGCCGATTTTATGACCGGAGCAGCGGTGATGGCGGCCTACAAGAGCGGCCATATCGCCGCCGAATTCCGGGGCATCACCCCGGTTCAGCGCGACGAGCTGGCCGAGGCGCTGGGGGACCGCGTCGAGATCAGTGAGAGCCCGTGGTTGTCAAACTTGCTGGTTACCTTCAACAGCAAGCGGGCGCCGTACAACGACAGCCGCGTGCGGCGCGCACTGTCGCTCGCCATCGATCGCTGGGGCGCAGCAGCGAAACTGCAAAACACGACCTTCCTCAAATATGTGGGCGGCATCATGCGTCCGGGGTCCAGCATGGCGACACCGGAATCCGAGTTGGTCACACTCCCTGGCTTCTCGCGCGACATCACAGCCTCGCGCGAGGAGGCAAAGCGCCTCCTCGCCGAGGCCGGGGTTCATGACCTCAAACTCACCGTAATGGTCCGCGACATTCCGATGCCGCA
>JAFASL010000576.1 GCA_019244535.1 Alphaproteobacteria bacterium | reverse complement strand
CTGAATGGGCGGCAGAGGAGAGAGCCACTTTGCCCGATCGAGATCCTCGAGTGCCGAACGGGCTTCTGCCTCGTCCGTCGCGTCCACGCCCATTGCCGCCATTAGGCTGCGTTTGGTCTCGGCACTGATCTCGATGGTTTCTCCACTGGCGTTCTGGAACTGCGCTTCGATCCCCATGCGTTCGGCGAGCGCATCGAGAGCGGTGCCCGCCCGTTCGCGTGACAAGCCGTCCTCGATCGACCAGCGGACCGTCCAAGGGCCGAATTTGCCCTTCTCGTCGCTCTCGCCTTCCTGCCAGATCACGCGCCCAGATTCGGCCGGAAACCCGGTGGCTGCGGTCGCGACGAGGTTGGCCGCCAACGTCAACCTGCCGCCCGCCCCGAGAACCCAGCGAACCAGGACGGCGCCATCGCCGAGCACCTCATAGTCCCCGCTTGCCCGGATCTCGGCCAATCGCGGCATGATTTCGGCATGCCGCACCGACAACAACCGGCGGTGCCAATCGAGCCACCGGGAATGCGGTTCCCGCGCGAGATCCTGCCATTGGAGTTTGGCGGAGGCGAAGGTCTGGTCCGCCTGCGGGTCCGGGATGCGGTCGCGCATTGCCGGATTCTGGAATTCGGGGAAGCGCGCGAACTCCGCGCGTCGACCCTCGCGTACGGCATCGGCCAGCTCCCGGCCAAAGTCGCAAAAGAACGGGAAAGGCTGGGCCGCGCCCCATTCCTCGCCCATGAACAGGAGCGGGATTTGGGGCAGCAGCAGGTAGACCGCCATGATCGCGCGTATCGCCTCGGCCGGCGCAAAATCGGTCACCCGGTCGCCAAACGCCCGGTTGCCGACCTGGTCATGGTTTTGGATGAAGGCAACAAACGCGGTCGGCGGCAGCGCAGCGCTGGGCGCGCCTCGCGGCCGGCCGCGATAGGGCATCAGCTCGCCTTGGAACGCAAAGCCTTCCGCGAGCGCTCGGCTGAGCTTGTCGGTATCGCCCTTGTAGTCGGCGTAATAACCCTTCGCTTCGCCGCTCGCGGCCACATGCAGCACGTGGTGGACGTCGTCGTTCCATTGCGCGGTGTAGCGGCGGGGCGCACCGTTCCTATCGCGTATGAGGCGCCCCGCTTCGTTCTCTTCATTCTCGAGAACCAGATGGATATGCCGACCGGGCATCGCCGCGCGCACGCGATCGGCAAGCTCGTCGAGCAGATGCCTGGGGCTATCGTCGACAATCGCGTGGACCGCATCGAGGCGCAGGCCGTCCAGATAAAACTCCTCGATCCAATAGAGCGCGTTGTGGATGGCGAAGTCTCGTACCGGACCGCTGTCCGGCCCGTCGAAATTGATCGCAGCGCCCCAGGGCGTCTTGTGGCGGTTGGTGAAAGCCTGGGGCGCGATCGGGTGGATATAGGCGCCTTCAGGGCCGAAATGGTTATAGACGACGTCGAGCAGCACCATTAGTCCGCGGTCATGGGCGGCCTCGACCAGAGCCTTCAAATCCTCCGGCCGCCCATAGGAGCTGTCGGGGGCGTAGGGCAGCACCCCGTCATAACCCCAGTTGCGCCGGCCCGGGAAGTCGCCGATCGGCATTATCTCGATCGCGGTGATGCCGAGTGCGACCAAATGGTCGAGCTTCCCTATCGCCGCCTGGAAGGTGCCTTCGGGCGTAAACGTCCCCACGTGCAGCTCGTAGAGGACCGCCTCTTCCCAGGGGCGTCCAGTCCAAGCGCTATCGCGCCAGGGGTACGCAGCCGGATCGACCACCTCGCTGGGACCGTGCACATCCCCCGGCTGGTAGCGCGAGGCCGGGTCAGGAACCCGCAGCCCGTCCGGCAATCTGAAGCGGTACTGCGTTCCGGCGGTGGCGGAGCCGGTGACGAGCTCATACCAGCCCGCCCCGGTTGATTCCATGGCTATTGCCTTGCCGTCGAACTCAACCGCAACTTCCCGGTGCTGCGGCGCCCACAGCCGGAACCGCACGCCCCGGTCGGTCTGCACCTCGGCCCCAAAGGGCATTCGGTGCGCGCGCGTCGTCTCAGTCACGCTCTGGCGCGGCGAGAGACACCTCGACGTGCTACAGTTCAAACCTTAATGGGATGCATCGTTCGGGTTGCCGCCGTTGCTGCTCGTGTTGCCTGCGGAACTCGTGTTTTGGCTCGCCTGCTGACGCGCATGCTTGCTGGCCTCATGATGGCCGATCACACAGCCGGCAGCAGCCCCCAACACGCCGTGATGACCTGCCACATGGCCCGCCACGCCGCCGATGGCCGCACCCTTCAGGCACTCTTTCGCGTTTGCGGACGAAGCCATCATGCCGGCGGCCAGCGCGATAGCCAAAACCGCAGGTACCGAATTCCATTTCATGTCAGTTTCCCTTATTGCAGCAGTGATCCCCGACTCCGACCGGACAAACAGATGAAACTGCAAAAGATCCCATGGCCGAGCCAGCCGCTCGACAGAATTCGGGGAAATCGCCGGATAGACCGACGCGTTTTTTGCCGCCGAACCGGGACGCTCGCTACATGACCGCAGCAGTCACAGCGATTTACCGCTATCCGGTCAAGGGCCTCAGCGCAGAGAGGTTGGACCGGGCGGCGCTGCTCCCGGGCGAGTGCCTTCCGGACGATCGCCGCTTTGCCATTGCGCTCGCGTCGACAACCTTTGATTCCAAACATCCGGAATGGCTGCCGAAAACACATTTTGCGATGCTGATGCGCGACGAAAAACTGGCGGGATTGAATACCCGCTTCGACGCAGAGAGCGGCATGCTGGCTGTTTCCTGGGACGGCCGAGTAGTGTTGCGCACGCAAATAACGGAGCTAGAGGGACGCTCTGCAGCCGCGCAATTCTTCACCGGTTTTCTTGGCAATACGGTGAGCGGACCGCTGCGCATCGTCTCGGCGCCGAGGCATGCTTTTGCAGATGCGCGGCGTAGACCGAATGCGACGACCGACAAATACGTGTCTTTAATCAACCTTGCAAGCATCGCCGCTCTCGAAACAGCGATGGGCACGCCTGTTGATCCGATCCGGTTTCGCGCGAATGTCTATTTCGATGACGCACCTGCTTGGAGCGAGCTCGACTGGATCGACGCAGAAATCAGCCTGGGGCCCGCGCGGCTCCGGGTGGTCTCGCCGATTACCAGATGCGCGGCGACCCAGGTCAATCCGGTTACCGCAAAACGCGACGTCGACATCGTCGGCGCCCTCGGGCGTGCCTTCGGCCACATCAATATGGGCGTTTATGCCGAGGTCGTAAAAGGCGGGGAGATCGCCGTTGGAGACGCGCTGGCGGCGTGGCGGACATCGTGAGCGCTTTTCTCGCATCGAGATTGCTTTATCGCTCCGCTTGTCGCAATGACGGCCACTTGGACGTCATTGCGCGCGCAGCGAAGCAATCCCCGGCAGGTGTTAGCGCGCCGAGCTGGTGAAGCCGCTGCGCAGCTATAGACTGTGGGTTATTCGGCTGGCGTTGCCAAAACAGACTATTCGGGACGCGTACGGCAGATTACCTGTCAAAGGTATGTCGCTTCGGTTCGTATCCCTCCGCTCAGGGTCCACGCCGGCTCGCCTTCACGAACACGCTCACCCGCCCCTACTCCTAAATCAATTTTGCCTCGCCGGCGCTCGAAAACACCTGTGAGGTAATGGTCGCCGCTTTGGCAGCACCGCCAGTTCCTCCAGGCTGTCTTGTTGTCAACCGAGAGGCTTCCTGCGATGGTAAGCGAGTGCTTTGCGCAGGGGCAAATTTTGCGAGCGGGGGGATAGATGCGACAGCCCGAGAGCCGGCAGGCGATCACCCGGGAGCAGTACGACGCCGTGCTGCTCGACCTCGACGGTGTAATCACCGACACAGCCAGTGTGCATGCGGCGTGCTGGAAACAGATGTTCGACGAATACCTGCAGAGGCGTGCGACGGAGAGAGGTGAAGCATTTCATCCGTTCGATATCGCCAAGGACTATTTGCTATACGTTGACGGCAAGCCCCGCTATGACGGGGTTCGCGACTTTCTCGCATCGCGCGGTATCCGGCTCCCCCAAGGTAGTCCTGACGACCCCCCGCAGGTCGAAACAGTGGACGGCCTCGGTAACCGGAAGAACGATCTGGTCAACAAAATCATCGAAGAAGATGGGGTGGAGCCTTACGAGGGGAGCGTTGAACTCATCCGGCAGCTGCGCGATCGCGGGTTTAAAATCGCCGTCGTCACTTCGAGCCAGAACTGCACGGCTGTTTTAAAGGCGGCCAAATTGGATCATTGCTTCGATGTACAGGTCGACGGCAACGTGATCCATGCCGAATACCTGGCTGGGAAACCCGCCCCTGACAGTTACTTAATGGCGGCAAGACTGCTCGGGGTCGAGCCCGCGCGAGCGATTGTCATCGAGGACGCCCTCTCGGGAGTGGAGGCCGGGCGCAACGGGAACTTTGGGCTCGTGATCGGCGTGGCGCGCAAGGGGAATGCCGATGAGCTTCAGCGCCATGGCGCAAATTTGGTAGTAAACGACCTGGGCGAACTGGTTAGCTGACGAGCGCTCCACAGCACATCGGAAGGGAAAGCACATGATGCAGGCCCTGGAATCGACGCACGATTCTGACTGGGTTCTGACGCACGAAGGCTACAGTGTCCTGACCGAGAACGCAGTGGAATCCCGCTTTGCACTCGGCAACGGGTTCATGGGGATGCGGGCTTCGCGTCCGGTCAGCCGTGGCCCGACATGGGTCAGCTGGCAGGGCTTCGTCAGATGGGCGTCATGGCCGCGCTGTTATGTGGCGGGCCTGTTCGACAGACCCAACACCGTGCCGCCGGTCCCCGCGCTGGTGCCTGTCGCGGATTGGTCGCGGGTGAGGCTTGTGTTGGACGACAACTCGCAACTCATGATGGACGGAGAGTTCCTCTCCAGCGTGCGCCAGCTCGACATGCGCCGTGGCATACTCCTGTCGGATCTGAGCTACAGGGCGCATGCCGGCATCACGATAAACGGCGACGAACTGCGCCTCGTATCGCTAGCGGACCGCGCGGTGGGACTGCAGGTCCTGCGGTTTTCGCTCGACCGCAACGGAATCGACGTGATGCTGGAAGCCAACTTCGCCATGGCCGGCATGGGCATGGAGCCGTTGCAGTTGGATCGCGATGTCTGTGCCTGGCGCACCGAGGGCTCCCATAAGGCGGTGGCGATGGCGGGCAGCGCCACATTGCGAGCCGATGGCCATCCGCTCGCCCCGGAGCGGTCGTTCTCGCTGCGCTGGATTTGGCGCTGGCGTTCGGTTGCGGGACAGGTGCTCGAACTCGACCGTCTCGTCACGGTGGCGCGTTCGGACGGGTTGGCGGACGACCCGGCCCCCGTTGCCTCGGACGCACTCGCGCGCAGCCGTGCGCTTGGCTGGCGCGGGGTGCTGGCGGCGCACGAGACCGCGTGGCAGCAGCATTGGGACGCAAGCGACGTCATCATTGAGGGCGCCGACGATGAGATACAGGAGGCGGTGCGCTTCGCCGTCTACCATCTGACGAGCGCCGCGAACCCCGAGGACGAATCTGTCTCGATCGGCGCGCGCGGCCTTACCGGGGACGCGTATTTCGGCCATGTGTTCTGGGATACCGAGATCTACCTGCTGCCCTTCTACGTCGCGGTTTGGCCGGAGGCGGCGCGCGCGCTGCTGATGTATCGCTATCACACCCTGCCGGGCGCGCGCGCCAAAGCGGCCGCGATGGGCTACAGAGGCGCGCTCTACGCCTGGGAATCGGCCGACACCGGCGAGGAGACCACGCCCGAGCGGGTGGTTGGTCCCGGCGGAGAGACAATCGACATCCTGACCGGCAGGATGGAGCAGCATATCAGTGCGGACGTCGCTTACGCGGTCTGGCAATACTGGCGTGCGACGGGCGACGAGGGGTTCTTCGCCGATGCCGGCGCGGAGATTCTGTTAGAGACCGCTCGTTTCTGGGCGTCGCGCGCCGTGCCGGAGGCGGATGGCAAGCGGCATATCCGCCACGTGATCGGGCCTGATGAGTACCACGAGGACGTGGACGACAACGCATTTACGAACGTGATGGCGCGCTGGAACATTGCACGAGGACTCGAGGCGATCGAAGTGATGCGCGCGCGCTGGCCCGACCGTGCCGCAGCGCTGTTGGAACGGCTCGCGCTGAGCGAGCCCGAACTGGCGGACTGGCGCGATGCGGTTGAACACATCGTTACTGGTCTCGATCCGACCACCGGGCTCTACGAGCAATTTGCCGGATTTTACAAGCTGGAACCGCTCGATCTGTCGCTCTACGCCGACCGCAAGGTGCCGATCGACGTGGTGATCGGCCGCGAGCGAACGCAGCGGTCGCAGGTGGTGAAGCAGGCCGATGTGGTGGCGCTGATCGCGCTGCTGCCGGACGAGTTCCCGGGCGCGGCGGCGAAAGCCAATTTCCGCTACTACGAGCCACGCTGTGCCCATGGCAGTTCGTTGAGCGCGGGCATCCACGCGCTGGTCGCGGCGCGCCTCGGCGAAACCGAAATCGCCCTTCGTTATCTACGACATGCCGCGGCCGCGGACCTCGAATTGGACCTGAACAGCGCCGGCGGCATACGGATCGCCGGCCTGGGTGGTGTCTGGCAGGCGATAGTGCTCGGCTTCGCCGGTCTTGACCTGACGGGCGATATCCTAGGCCTCGACCCGAAGCTCCCGCCTCAGTGGCGCAGCCTGTCATTCCGCGCTCGCTGGAAGGACAGGTCGGTGGCGATCCGCATCGCCGGCAGAACGGTGGAGGCGCGGCTGGTGAATGGCCAGCCGATGGAGATGCGGATCGCAGGCGCCACGCGGAAGCTGACGGCGGGCGCGACGCTGCAGGTGTCGATTTAGCTACGTTAGCCCGCATCCCGCGAGTGAAACGACATTCAGGGGGTTGTGATGGGAGCTAGAAATGCGTTCTACGCCCAGTCAGGCGGGGTCAGCGCGGTAATAAACGCCTCGGCCTGTGCTGTGTTGCAGACTGCGCGCCAATATACTGCACAGATTGGCAAGGTCTATGCCGGGCGCGACGGCATTATTGGCGCCCTGAGCGAAGACTTGATCGATACCAGCCTTGAGTCGGAAGCGACAATCGCCGCGCTTAAACATACCCCGGGTGGCGCCTTCGGTTCCTGTCGCTACAAGCTCGGATCGCTTCACGAGCATCGCGCGCAGTACGAACGCCTGATCGAAGTGTTCAGCGCACATGACATCGGCTTCTTCTTCTACAACGGGGGAGGCGACTCACAAGACACCGCCTACAAGGTCAGCCAGATCGGTGCGCAACTGGGATATCCGATTGTGTGCGTCGGCATTCCGAAGACGATAGACAACGACCTGCCGATCACTGACTGTTCACCGGGCTTCGGCTCCGTGGCGAAATACGTCGCGACCTCTATCCGCGAGGCGGCGTTCGACGTAACGGCGATGAGCCGGACCTCGACCAAGGTTTTCGTTCTGGAGGTTATGGGTCGGCACGCCGGCTGGGCTACCGCAGCTTGTGCACTCGCCGCCGAACGGGAAGGTGAAGCGCCACATATCTTGCTGCTGCCCGAGGTCCTATTCGATGAGGCGCGGTTCCTGTCCAAGGTCCAGCGAGCGTTGGAGCAATACGGCCAATGCGTTATCGCCGTGGCCGAAGGGGTTAAGGGACCAGACGGTGAGTTCCTCTCGGCATCGGGTTCAAAGGACGCTTTCGGTCACGCACAGCTCGGCGGGGCCGCGCCATTGATCACCAATCTGATCGGCGCGAAGCTCGGCAGCAAGTGCCATTGGGCGGTTCCCGATTACCTCCAGCGATCAGCACGTCACATTGCCTCCGAGACCGATCTCCAGCACGCCTATGCAGTCGGCCGCGCCGCGGTGGAATTCGCCATTGCAGGCAGGAGCGGGGTGATGCCGGCGATCCGCCGGCTCAGCGACGAACCGTACTGCTGGGACATCATCGAGGCGCCGCTCTCCGATGTCGCCAACCAGGAGAAGTTGCTGCCCCCCGACTTCATCAGCGCCGACGGCTTCGGGATCACCGCGGCGGCGCGTCGCTACTTGGCACCGCTCATCGTTGGCGAAGCCTATCCGCCATTTAGGAATGGCTTGCCCGATTATGTGAAGCTGCGGAATGTGGCGGTGCCGAAGAGGCTGAACACTGAGTTCGCCCTCTGAAAAGAACAACAAGCCCCCCTCAATTTGTACTTCGATGATCCGGGCTTGTTTCGAGAAAGACCTGCTCGGCGGGCCTGCTCTCGCCTGTCCCAACTCAGATAGCTCCACCGATGAGTGTTGTTGAGTCGCGATCCGCGCCGGAACCGGCTGCACCGTCGCGACAGAGCCTGCTCGCCTTGAGCTGGCTCAACTTCTTTCTGTCCGGCATGCAGACCGCCTTTGGACCGATTGCCGCCGCCTATCTGGCGACACATGGGTGGACAGCCAAAGACATCGGGTTTGCCTTGACCATAGGCAGCACCGCCAGTCTGGTTAGCCAGGTGCCCGGTGGCGCGCTCGTCGATGCCGTGCGGGCGAAACGATTGTTGGTCGCGGCCGGGGTGATGACGATCGCCTTGGGTGTTCTGATTTTCCGCCTTTGGCCCAGTTTCCCAATGGTCGCTCTCGCCAAAGTGTTGCAGGGGATCACAGGGGGCGTGCTTGGGCCCGGGGTCGTTGCTATTACCCTCGGATTGGTCGGTCACGCCCGGTTGTCGGAACGGATTGGGCTGAACCAGCGGTTCGCAGCTGCCGGAGGAGTCGCGGTTACCCTGAGCATGGCCGTCATCGCATATTCCGACTCGCCCTGGGCAATGTTCGTTCCCGCCGCACTCGCAATTCCGGTGCTCGTTTCACTGAATCGGATTCGCGCTGAAGAAATTGACTTCGGGCGTGCTTCCGGTGCTGAACCCGCCGATGCCGACCGTCCTCAGCGGGCCAGCTACACGGCTCTTTTGAAAAACCGAAACTGCTGGTCTTTGCTGCCTGTGCGGCCCTGTTTCAGGTCGCCAGTGCGTCGATGATGCCGCTCCTCGGTGGGATGCTGGCATATGAGGGCAAGCGTCAGGCGGCGCCGCTTATAGCCGCCCTGATCGTTGTGCCGCAGGTTCTCGTGGGGTTGCTCGCGCCTTGGGTGGGACGCTCGGCCGAAAAACATGGCCGCAAGCCCCTGTTGCTTCTCGGGTTCGCCGCTTTACCGATCCGCGCAACGCTCTTTGCATTGATCAGCAATCCGCTTGTCTTGATTGTCATCCAACTACTGCACGTCATCACGGGGGCCGTGCTCGGGGTGATAACGGCGGTGGTCATTGCCGATGTGACGAGCGGCACCGGACGCTTCAATCTGGCCCAAGGGATGTTCGGCACCGTAATGGGTGTGGGTGCCGCGCTCAGTCCGACACTTACGGGATTGATTGTCGATCAATTTGGCCGATCGGCGGGGTTTGCGAGCCTTGCGGTCGAGGGGCTCGTCGCACTCCTTGTTCTCGCCGTCTTTCTGTCAGAAACTAAGGAGGACTTGCTCACTTCGGCGACTGAACTGGCGCAACCCTACTTGGGAGGAACCGCCAGATGATCCATCATGTGCCGCACAGGCCGCCATTCCACGATTTCCCGGTCGACGAGTGGAACATCATCGAGAAAGGCTTGCATCCTGAATTTCTGGCCCAGCTCGAAACGATGCTGGCGCTTGGCAATGGATATCTCGGCATGCGCGGATGCCCGGAGGAGGGCGGCCCCAATGCGGAAAACGCTACTCTCATCAACGGATACTATGAAACCCACCCGATCATATACGTCGAGGGGGCTTACGGCTTTGCGAGAACCGGCCAGACGATCCTGAGCGTAACCGACAGCAAGATCATCAAGCTCTTCGTCGATGACGAACCGTTCTGGTTGCCCAATGCGAATCTCCTGAGATACGAGCGCCGGCTCAACATGAAGTCGGGAACGCTCGACCGGGAGATTCTCTGGGAGACGCCCTCGGGTAAACAGGTATCAATCACGTCCCGACGTTTAGTCTCTTTTGCCAACAGGCACGTGGCCGCGATCTCCTACCGCGTAATGCTCCTTAATGCGGCGGCCCCGCTTGTGATCTCATCGGAGATGAAAGCGGATGAACCGAGCGCCTTTATCGACACGAGCGATCCAAGGCAAACAAGGCTCTTTTCGGGTCGGGTTCTGCATCCCCGCACCAGCTATGCGAAAGACCGTCGGATCGTGCTGTGCCACGCGACCGAAAAGAGCCGCCTCACTCTGAGCTGTGCCACTGACCATGCATTAGAAACCCCATGCCCGTACACCTACAAGGTCACCCACACCGAGGACTTCGGCCAGGTCGCCTTCGCTATCGACGCCCAGCCCGGTTGTCCAATCGATCTCACTAAGTTCATGGTCTACCATACCTCGGCGACCGCTTCCGCAGAAGAACTCTGCGGCCGCGCCGAGTGGACGATGGATCGCGTGATGGTACAGGGGTTCCAGCAGCTGCTCGCTTCGCAAGAGCAATACACAGACGATTTCTGGCGGCGCAGCGATGTCCGGGTGAAGGATATCAGAGAAGACCGGGTCAAACGCAGCACTGTGGAAATTCAGCAAGCCGTCCGCTTCAATCTCTTTCACATTCTGCAGGCATCGGCGCGGGCGGAAGATACTGGGGTGCCGGCGAAAGGGGTAACAGGACAAGCCTATGAAGGACATTATTTTTGGGACACCGAGATATACCTATTGCCGTTTCTGATCTACACCTCCCCTCGGATTGCCAAAAATCTACTGATGTTCCGGTACAAAATGCTGCCGCGAGCACGAGCACGAGCCAGGGAACTGGGCCATCGCGGTGCCATGTTCCCGTGGCGAACCATCAGCGGGGAAGAAGCATCGGCCTATTATGCTGCGGGAACAGCGCAGTACCACATCAACGCGGACATCATGTATGCGCTGCGCAAGTATGTGCAGGCCACCGGAGACGAGGCGTTCTTGCGCGACTGCGGAGCCGAAATGCTCGTGGAGACGGCCCGCCTATGGCGGGACCTCGGCTTCTACTCGGAAGCAAAAGGCCGGAAATTCTGCATCAACTCCGTCACCGGGCCCGATGAGTACAATACAGTCGTGAACAATAATGCATATACCAACTTGATGGCCCGGGAAAACCTGCGCTACGCCGCCAAGACCGTAAAGGCTCTGCGGACAACGGACCCGGATGCGTACAGCGTCCTTGCGCACAAAACGGCGCTCGACCCCTCCGAAATGGAGGAGTGGATGCGAGCGGCGGACAGCATGTACGTGCCGTATGACGAAAAGCTGCAAATCATTCCGCAGGACGACAGCTTTCTCGACCGGGAGCCCTGGGACTTTCGAAACACGCCGCACGACCACTACCCACTGCTGCTTTTTTATCATCCGCTCAATATTTACCGGAAGCAGGTTATCAAACAGGCAGACGTGGTGTTGGCCATGTTCCTACTGGGCAACGCCTTTTCCACCGAGGCGAAGAAGCGCAACTTCGAATTCTACGACCCGTTGACTACCGGCGATTCATCGTTGTCGTCCTGCGTCGAGGCGATCATCGCGGCGCAGGTCGGCGACACCGAGAAGGCTATTCGGTACGGGATAGCGGCGCTGCTAATGGACCTCGCCGATGTAGGCGGCAACGTGAAAGACGGCTGTCACATTGCTTCGATGGGCGGCACCTGGATGATGCTGACTTATGGGCTGGGCGGCATGCGGGACGACGATGGCATGTTGTCGTTCTGGCCGCGACGCGCGCCCGAAGATAACGCCATACTCCGATTTCCCGTAACCTACCGCGGCCAGATGCTGGAAGTTGAAATCGGCCTGGACAAAGTCGAATACACGTTGCGTGATGGCGAATCCCTTTTGATTCGCCATGAAGCGGAAGAAATTCATTTGACTCGCCAGAATCCGGTGGTGGTTCGGCCCGTAAGCAGGGAGGCGAGTGCCGTTATCCGCTGATGGCTGCGTGCTTCCCGAAGGGCAGTCGTTCCGATACGCTGGCAGAAAGTTGACCTGCTACGCCTCCCACATCGGCGCCGTGCCTTGATAAAGTGCGGTCCTGATTTCTTTAAAATTTGCGCTTTGGAGGGGACCCATGAATGCGACGACTGAAGCCCGGTCAATCAGCGCCTACGGGCCAGCACGTTCTACAGTGCAAGGGAGCCCGCTCGAGCCCGACGAATTGCGGCGCATGCAGGCTTATTGGCACGCGACGTTGTACCTGTCGGCCGGAATGATTTATCTGCGCGACAACCCGCTGCTGCGGGAGCCGCTGAAGACGGAGCACGTCAAACGACGCCTGCTCGGCCATTGGGGCTCCGATCCGGGTTTGAGCTTGACCTACATCCATCTCAATCGGCTGATCAAGAAATATGATTTGAACATCATCTTTCTGGCTGGGCCGGGGCACGGCGCGCCAGGCGTGATTTCCAATGTGTATCTGGAAGGCGCCTACTCGGAAATCTACCACGATGCATCCGAAGACACCGAAGGGCTGCGGCGGCTGATGCGGCAATTCTCGTTTCCGGGCGGGATTGGCAGCCATTGCACACCGGAAACGCCGGGCTCGATCCATGAGGGCGGCGAGCTCGGCTATTCGGTGTCGCACGCCTACGGAGCCGCTTTTGACAACCCGGATTTGATCGTCGCCGTCGTGGTGGGCGATGGCGAGTCGGAAACCGGGCCTTTGGCAACCGCCTGGCACTCGAACAAATTTCTCAATCCGGCGCGCGACGGCGCCGTGCTGCCAATACTGCATCTGAACGGGTATAAAATCGCGAACCCGACAGTTCTCGCCCGCATTTCGCACGCAGAACTGGAGCATTTGTTCCGTGGTTATGGTTACGAGCCTTATTTCGTCGAGGGCTCCGACCCGCCCAGCATGCATCAGGCGATGGCGGCGACCCTCGAGCATTGCGTGCGGGAAATCCGGCGCATCCAGCAGGAAGCCCGCAAATTGGGAGCCGAGATAAAACGGCCGAGGTGGCCGGTGGTGATCCTGCGCAGCCTGAAAGGTTGGACCGGCCCAAAGGAGGTCGACGGCCACAAGGTCGAA
>JAFASL010000475.1 GCA_019244535.1 Alphaproteobacteria bacterium | reverse complement strand
CGAAGCCGCTCGGTCGGCTGCCCGGCCGACGACCGATCTCGGCGCCTATGATTGCTACCTCCGAGCGCTCGCGGTCTTCTATCCGATGACGAAGGAGGCGGTTTTCGAGGCTTTGGGACTGCTCGAGCAGGCGATCGCGATCGATCGCCATTATGGACCGGCGCTTGCCCTCGCCGCGTCCTGCCATATGCAATTCGTCAATTACAGCTGGGCCGAAGATCCTGCAACGGCCCGCTGGAAGGCCGTCGATCTCGCACGACGGGCATTGCGGGTCGCCAGCGACGATCCAGACGTAATTGCCAGCGCTGCAATGATCCTCGCCGTTTTCGGCGAGGACATCGGTACGATGACGGCGCTGGCCGACCATGCGTTGACGCTCAATCCGAGCTCTGCCCGTGGTTGGTACCATAGCGGTTATCTGAGTCTGATGGCCGGAAAGCCGGACCGGGCTATCGAGCTGGCCGAAGTTTCGTTGCGCCTCAGCCCGCGCGCCCGGATCGGCGGAGTTCACACTGTGATCGGCGCCTCCCACTTTCTCAGCCGACGCTTCGACGAAGCGATAGCAAAGCTGCTCCTCGCGCTAGAGGAGACCCCGAGCTTCCCAGTGCCCTATCGCTATCTAGCCGCTTGCTATGCCCATATGGGGCGGCTGGACGAGGCGCGGGATGTCGTGACGCGGCTGCGCACGATCACCCCTAATGTAATCCCGCCGCGCATCATGTACCTGCGCAATGCCGAGCACCGCGAGCTTTACCTATTGGGTTTGCGCCTAGCGGCCGGCGAAGCGGATTGATTGGAGAGCCAAGCCTGTAAATCGCTTCCGGTTACGAAACGGTCATCGCACTGATTCGCAACCGGGAGAATGCGTCCGCCATCTCGGCTGGTTCGGAGGTCGATATCCCACAAGGGGCAGCGCCGCGGCGGCCTACCACGCGACAACCCGCTTGTCTCTTACCGGCGCCAGGTCCGGAAAGTCGTCGAGACCCACGCCAAGCTCGCGCCTTCTACCTCTACCCGCACAGCATCCGCCGCCGCGTCGAGCGCGATCCCAACCCTATATCGACGTTGCGTTGGCTCCGTCGGCGAGCGGAACGTCACCCCCTCTTAGCTCCTCGTCCCGGCAGAAAAAGCAACCGCCGAAGTAATCGTTGATACCGCTGCTGGCGGCCGATCACATGGCGGATCGGATCGCAGATGCCTTCAGGCCGGCCTTGCGCCGCCCATGGCCTGCTTTATCAGACCAACGATCACCATCAGGATGGCACCGCCGACCCCGCCGGATGCGATCTGACCGATGATCGAGCCGATATCGAGCCCGCCAGTCCCGGCAGCGGCAGCTTCCGTCCCACCGCCGAGCAGCGCACCGATAATTTGCGCGCCCACGCCGCCGCCAATGACTCCGGCGATCGTGTTGCCGACAGCTCCCAAATCATATTGTTTCAACGCCGAGCCCGCGATATTGCCGCCCACACCACCCGCGATCAGCTGGATGATCAAACCGACGATTCCACCCCACATTGTCGAGCTCCCTTTTTCGTGCGTCCTCGTCCCCAAAGGGAACGCAGGACGCGTAGAAATGGAAAGTTAACAGAAATTTCCACAACACGCAAATCTACCGCAAATTGTGCGGTCGCCCTCCCGCCATTCAAGGGGGCAGTTTCCGAACCCGGGGGCATCCGGAGCGAATCGGCGCCCGTATCGATCGATGAAAACGCAGGGCAGGTCAGTTATTGCGTTAGTTGCGCAAGACGTTCAAATACGTGCGGTCATAACGGAGGGACTCGCAATGAAACTCGGATTTTATATCGTCACAGTGTGGTTGAGCGCTCTTCTCGCCGCGCCGGTGGCAGCACAAACCGCATCGCCATCCAAATCAGCTCCCTCTGCGGCGGCTACTGCGCCCGGATCTCAGGAGCGGGAAGGGCTGGTCGATATCAATGCGGCTTCCGCCGAAGAGCTCGACCGGCTGCCGGGGGTTGGACCCGTGCGCGCCAAGGCGATCATTTCCCACCGGCCATACAGTGGCAAAGACGACCTCGTCCAGCGCAAGATCATTCCACAGAACGTCTACGACCAGATCAAAGACAAGATCATCGCCCGGCAGGGACCCCGGGCGTCCTCACGTTCTACTGGTTCTGCCAGCAAGAGCAGATAGCGTCCCGGAGGCGAGCAGCCCTTACTAAAAGTAGCCCTGGCGCGGTCAAGGACCGCGGTACGAGACGCGCCAGATCGTGCCGTTGCCGTCTTCGCTGACGAGCAGCGACCCGTCCTGCGCGACCGCAACACCGACGGGACGGGCCCAGACATTTCGGTCGTTGATCACAAAGCCGGTCAGAAAGTCCTCGTACTCGCCGGCCGGCTGGCCGTTTTTCATCAATATGCGAACCACCTTGTAGCCGGTGCGCTTGGTGCGATTCCATGACCCGTGAAACGCGGCAAACATGTCGCCGCGATACTCGGCGGGAAACTGCGTGCCGTTGTAGAACGTCATCTCCATCGCGGCCGAATGCGGCTGCACCAGCACATCCGGCACCGTTACCCGGCTGCGCAAGGCGGGCTGCTCGCCGGTGTGGCGCGGGTCTTCGTGGGTGCCGATATAGAACCACGGCCAGCCGTAAAAGCCGCCTTCGCGCACCCGGGTCAGAAAATCGGGCGGGAGGTCGTCGCCGAGGCCGTCGCGCTCGTTGACCGAGCACCACAGCTCGCCAGTCGCCGGCTGCACCGCCATCCCGACGCAGTTGCGCAGGCCGGTCGCAAAGACCCGCTTGTCTTTGCCCTCCGGCGTGAAGGAGAGGACGAGCGCGCGGCCCTCGTCCGACTGCCACGGTGCGTTGATCCAGCGGTCGGCGGCATTGCTGCGCGAGCCGACCGAGACGAACATGCGGCTGCCATCCGGCGAGAACGCGATATCGCGCGTCCAGTGGCCGCCGCGCGGCAGGCCGCTGACAATCGTCTCCGCCGGCCCCGTGGGCCCCCGATCCCCCGGACGATCCCCCGGGCGATAGGGGAAGCGCACCACGGTATCGGTGTTCGCGATATAGACGTATGCCGGGTCCGGTCCCGGCGGCCAGAAGGCGATCCCGAAAGGCTGGTAAAGGTTTTCGGCAAAAGTGCGGGTTTCCGGCGCCTTGGCGCTGCCGGCGCCACGCAGAACGAGGACGCGCCCGGGCTCGCTCTCGGCGACAAAAACATCACCGTTTGGCGCTGTGCGGATCGCTCTGGGATTGTCCAGACCGCTGGCGAACAGTTCGACGACAAAGCCGGGGGGCGCTTTCGGCCACGCCTCGGCCGGGCGAGCAACAACGGTAGGATGACGGCTGGCGCTGGCGGTCTCATAGGGCCGCGGCATGTCTAACGGGGTAATCTTGCGCCGCACTCCCGGCCCGTCCGTCTGCCAATCGCCATAGGCTGTGGCACCGGTGAGAACGGGCGGAGATTGCGCAAGCGTTGCCGCCGTAGCGGCGGCCAACAGGCCAGCGGTGGCGCCAGCCATTGCCTTTGATAAGATCCCCATCCAGCTATCCTCAAGGCCTAAAGTTTCTATCGTCACCCCCGCGAAAGCGGGGGTCCAGGGGCCGGCTGAAAAACCCTCGCGACCTGGATTCCCGCTTGCGCGGGAATGGCCGATGGGGGGTGCGTCCGCGCCGCGGAATGGAAGGATTTTTGATGGCGGCCTATCAGTACATCTACGTGATGAAGGGTCTGAGTAAGACCTATCCCGGCGGCCGCGAGGTGCTGAAGGACATCTGGCTGTCGTTTCTGCCGGGCGCCAAAATCGGCGTGCTCGGGCCGAACGGAGCAGGCAAATCGACCCTGCTGCGCATCATGGCGGGCGAAGAGCGGGAGTTTGGCGGCGAGGCCTGGGCCGCGGAGGGAGCGCGGGTCGGCTATCTGCCGCAGGAGCCGATGCTCGATGCGGCAAAGGACGCCTATGGCGTCGTCATGGAGGGGCTGGCCGAGACCAAGGCCTTGCTCGACCGTTTCGAGGCGGTCAGCGCCCGCTTTGCCGAGGACCTGTCGGACGCCGAGATGGATGCGCTGATCGCCGAACAGGGCGAACTGCAGGAACAGATCGAGCAGGCGAATGCGTGGGATCTCGACCGCACCGTCGAAATGGCGATGCATGCCTTGCGCTGCCCGCCGCGCAATGCGCCGGTCGCCACTCTGTCGGGCGGCGAGCGGCGGCGGGTGGCGCTGTGCCGGCTCTTGATGCAACGCCCCGATCTGCTGCTGCTCGATGAGCCGACCAATCATCTCGACGCCGAGTCGGTAGGATGGCTGCAGCGCTTTCTCGAAGACTACCCCGGCACTGTCGTGACCGTGACGCACGACCGCTATTTCCTCGACGAGGTCGCCGGTTGGATTCTCGAACTCGACCGCGGCCGCGGTATTCCTTACGAAGGCAATTACTCCGGCTGGCTCGATCAGAAACAGCGGCGGCTCGAGCAGGAGGGAAGACAGGAGGCGGCCCGCCGGCGGACGCTCGAGCGCGAGCTCGAATGGATAAGGCAGAGCCCGCGGGCGCGGCAAGCGAAGAGCAAGGCGCGGCTTTCCGCCTATGAGACGCTCGTCGCGCAAAGCCGCGAAAAGGCGCCAGAGACGGCGCAGATCGTCTTGCCGCCCGGGCCGCGGCTCGGCGATCTGGTGATCGAGGCACATCAAGTATCAAAATCCTTCGCGGGCCGGCGCCTCATCGACACCCTCGATTTCCGCTTGCCGCCGGGCGGCATTGTCGGGGTCATCGGCCCGAACGGGGCCGGCAAGACGACCCTCTTCCGCATGATCACCGGCCAAGATGTCCCGGATGAAGGGACATTCCGGGTCGGCGAGACGGTCAAGCTCGGCTATGTCGACCAGTCTCGCGATACGCTGGTTGCGGCCAACACGGTGTGGCAGGAGATCTCGGACGGCCAAGACGAGATTGATCTCGGCCGCCGCAAGATGGCGAGTCGCGCCTATTGCGCCCTGTTCAATTTCCGCGGATCGGACCAGCAGAAAAAGGTCGGGCAGCTCTCGGGCGGCGAGCGCAACCGTGTCCATATCGCCAAAATGCTGAAGACCGGCGCGAATGTGATATTGCTTGACGAGCCG
>JAFASL010000469.1 GCA_019244535.1 Alphaproteobacteria bacterium | reverse complement strand
GGCCGGCACGGACGCGAGACGCTCGGAGATGCGATGTAGCTCGGCGGATGCCAGCACTATGTCCTAACGATCTAGTTTTGTGCCACGCCTATTGTAGCTCGTTATTGACACGCGCCCATCCCGCGCCCAACGGCATGTGTGTTCGGAACCTCCCCTTCACGATGAGCGGAGTGCATGTGTATATTACCGCTTCGGCGTTCTCGGAGATCAATCCCGCTCCGTAAATGATGAGGAAAAGCAGTTCAGCCAATGGAGTAAATCGTGCAGTTCGACAGCAAAACGATCTCGGTTGCGGCTGCCGCCCTCGCTGCGGTTCTTGGATCACCGTTTGCCGCTGGCGCCGAGCCCGCGCCCGCCCCGCCATTTACCCCAGAAAAATGCTACGGTGTCGCCGCCGCCGGGCAAAACGACTGCCAGACCTCCACGCACTCCTGCGCTGGCGAAGCCAAGCAGGCTCGGGAGAGGGAGTCTTGGATTTACGTCCCCGCGGGAACCTGCACCAAAATCGATGGCGGCAGCCTCAAAAGGGGCTGACCAGGCACGGGCGGTATGGCGGTCGTGACCGCGCAACTTCCATTCTCGAGCTGCAGCGCAGGTATCGGCCTGCGCTCGCTACACGTGGCGGAGATCACCGCGACCCAACCGAGGCTTGGCTTTCTTGAGGTGCATGCCGAGAATTACATGGGCGAGACTGTCGCGTTGGACTCCCTCCTCAGTTTGCGCCGCGACTACCCGGTCAGCGTTCATGGCGTCGCTCTGTCCCTGGGGACTGCCGAGCAGATCGATCGCGGTCATCTTGGCCGCTTCAAGGCGTTAGTCGAGTGCGTCGAGCCGATCTTAGTTTCCGAACACCTGGCGTGGAGTACCATTGGCGAGGTCTATCTGAATGACTTGTTGCCGCTTCCCTATACCCAGGAAAGCCTCGATCTTTTCTGCCACCATGTCGAGGAGATGCAGGACGCACTCGGGCGACGGGTGCTGATCGAGAACCCGGCCTCTTACCTGCGGTATCGCCATTCGTCCATTTCCGAGGCGGAATTCCTGACTGAGGTCGTTTACCGGACTGGCTGCGGCATTCTCTGTGATGTGAATAATCTTTACGTCAGCGCCAGGAATTTCAGGTTCGATCCTATCGTCTATCTCGATGTGCTGCCAATCGAGGCGATCTGCGAGATCCATCTTGCTGGTCACTACACTGCCGAAGACGTAGATATTTTGATCGATGACCACGGGTCCAGAATTGCCGAACCCGTCTGGGACCTCTATGTCGCGGCGCTCCGCCGCTTCGGTCCTGTACCCGCATTGATCGAGTGGGACACCAACCTTCCGGCGCTTGAAATCCTTCTGAATGAGGCGTGCCATGCGCAAGAACTCGCCGATGCCTGCCGCCACCTCGAAACTGCGTGAGCTGCAAATGCAGCTCCGCCAAGCTGTGCTTGGCGGCGACACCGCCGAGATCGTTGGCGCTATTCGAGATGATGGACTTGATTCAACAGCGCGATTAGGAATTTATCGCAACCACTTCTTCACCACGCTCCGCGGCTTGCTGCAGGATACTTTCCCGGTGGTATGCCGCCTGGTAGATGAGCGGTTTTTCGCCTATGCCGCGCATGAATATGTGTGCGAGCATCCGCCGCGCTCGCGTCGCCTCGTCGAGTACGGTGCCGATTTCGGCGATTTCCTCGCTGACTTTGAACCTTGCAAAGCGCTTCCATATCTGGCGGACGTTGCGCGCTTCGAATGGGCTCTCAATATCGCCGTCGGCGTGCAGGAGGCCGCTCCGCTGCCGTTGAGAGCTCTCGCGGAAGTTCCAACCAACGAGGCTGCGAACGTCATGCTTCGCCTGCAACCCTCGCTCCGCTATGTCGTCTCGCCTTGGCCGATCGACGCGATCTGGCAGGCGAACCAGGAGAATGAGGTACCGTCAGTCGACCTCGCGAGTGGTGGCGCCAGGCTCGAGATCCGCCGCGCCGGCAACGAAGTCGCCTGGCTTCCGCTGGACCCGGCAACCTTCGCGTTTCGAAGAGCGCTCGCCGAAGGGCTCGTGCTCGCTGCCGCGATGACAGCCGCGATCGCCCAGAGTCCCACCTTTGACGTGGCCATAGCAGTCCGGCAAATCTTCGCCGACGGGCTCGCCGTCGCATATGAGCTCTCCTCGGAACAGAAACCTTTCCAGCCGTACCCAGTGAACCTTGCGCGCAAAGACTCTCCCGAATGACCGAGCGCGCATTCGGACAGATCATGGCCGCGCCCGACACCGCAGCTGTGCCGTTGATCGAGGAGCCTGCAAAGCAGCGAGCCCATCGCAAGCTCGGATTGCGGACGGCGCTTACCGGCCTCGTGCTGCTGACGGTGGCAGTCACTGCTATTCTGATCCACCTGACGTGGTTCTACGCCTCTCGGAGAAACGTTGCCGATGTTGTCGGGCAGCTCAATCGGCAGATCGTTGCTTCGGTGCAGCATGAGGTGCGCGCAACCCTCAACGACGCCTGGTCGGTCCAGGAGGCGGTTCAATCGATCTTCTTTCAGGAGGCGATAAAGCCGACAGACGAGGCGAAGCGCGAATTCATCTTTCTAGCGCTGCTGCGGTCTCATCCAACCCTTTCGTGGATCGCGCTCGGCTTTCCCGACGGAGGGTTCTTCGGTGCGCTCAAGGCCTCCGACGAAGAAATCGACATGATCGAGGTGAGGCGCAACCCTGACACCGGAAAGCGGCAGCAAAGGGTCG
>JAFASL010000322.1 GCA_019244535.1 Alphaproteobacteria bacterium | reverse complement strand
AACGACCGACAGTTGCCCTCCTTGAATGCGCCCGTTACGTTGCCGGCAGTAAACCCGGCGAGAGGGCTGCATTCGGGAGGGCACTATGAGGGCGGATTATGTGATTGTTGGCGCGGGTTCCGCCGGTTGCGTGCTCGCCAACCGTCTCAGCGAGGATCCCGGCACCAAGGCGATACTGATCGAGGCCGGCGGGCGGGACTGGAACCCCTACATCCACGTCCCCGCCGGCTTCATGAAGATGCTCGATCACCCGGCCCTGACCTGGGGGTATTACGCCGAGCCCGATCCCGGCACCGCCGGGCGTGCTATCCTCTACCCGCGCGGCCGCGTGCTCGGCGGCTCCAGCTCGATCAACGGGCTGATCTATATCCGCGGTCAGCCTGAGGATTTCGACCACTGGGCACAGCTCGGCAATCGCGGCTGGGGTTGGGACGAGGTCTTGCCGTTCTTCAAGAAGGCCGAGAACTGGGAAGGCGGCGAGACTGAATTGCGCGGCGCGGGCGGCCCGCTGTTTACGTCGAAAATGGACCGGTCGCCCCTCTGCGCGGCGGTTATCGAGGCCGGCAAAGAGATCGGCCTCGAATACCGCGAGGATGTGAACAACCTGCCGGCTGGCGCCGGTGACAGCATCGGCTGGTGCCAGCAAACCCGCGGTGGGCGGCGGCGGGCGAGCACCGCGCGCACCTATTTGCGCCCGGCGTTAAAGCGGCCCAATCTCCAGCTCGTCGTCAAAGCACAGGTCAACCGCATTGTGTTTGACGGCCGGCGCGCTGTCGCGGTCGAATACGAGCGCGGTGGAGCGGTCGAACGGGCGGATGCGGATCGCGAAGTGATCCTCTCCGCCGGCGCCGTCAATTCGCCGCACATCCTGCAGCTCTCCGGCGTTGGCGCGCCCGAGCACCTCAACCGCACCGGCATCCCGGTCCACCATGCGCTGCCGGGTGTCGGGCAGAACATGCAAGACCATTACATCGCCAGGATCAGCTACCCGGTCAGCGGCGCGGTCACCGTCAACGAGCGTTCGCGGGGTTTGGCCCTGGCTGCCGAGGTCATGCGCTATCTCGTGACCGGCAAAGGCATGCTGACCTATAGCGCATCACTGGCCGCGGCCTCGGTCAAGGTGCTCGAGGAATCCGCGACACCCGACGTGCAGTGCAGCATCGCACCGGGCAGCTTCAAGGATGGCCAGATCGGCGAGCTCGACGAGTTTCCGGGCATTACCGCCGGAGCCTGGCAGATGCGGCCGTTGTCGCGCGGTTACGTCGAGGCCAAATCCAACAATCCGAGAGAAGCGCCGGCGATCAATCCTCGTTATCTGAGCGAGCAGACTGACCGCCGCGCGATCGTCGGCGGGCTGAGATTTGTGCGGCGGCTATTTGCCGCCCCGGCCTTAGCGAAGTATTGCGGCGCCGAAATCCTTCCCGGCGCGCGTATCCAGAGCGATGACGAGCTGCTGGATTATGCTCGGCAGAAGGGCTCGACCGTCTACCACGCGACCTGCACCTGCAAGATGGGCGGCGACCAGATGGCCGTCGTCGACGACCAGCTGCGTGTCCATGGGCTCGAGCGGCTGCGGGTGATCGATGCCTCGGTGATGCCGACGGTCACCTCCACCAACACCAACGCGCCGACGATCATGATTGCCGAAAAGGGCGCCGAGATGATCCGCCGCGCCGCCCGGGCGGCGCAGCCGGAGATCACCGTCAAGGCCGCCTAGTATCCGACCGCGGCGCCGGCCGGCAGCCGGTGGTCGCTGACGCCGCGGAGCCGGTGATCGGCGATCTCGACCAACTCGACCGCGCCCCATGGCCGCTGCTCGACCAGACGGTACCCCATCTCGGTGAGCTGCCCGACCACCTCCGGAAGCAGGCCCGAACGCTCGAAATAAACCACTTCCGGGCGCGATTGATGGTGCAGACGAGGCGCGTCAACCGCCTCCTGCGCCGACATCCCATTGTCGACGATGTTCATGATTGTCTCGAGGACGGTGGTGATGATACGGGAGCCGCCGGGGCTGCCGAGCACCAGAACTACCTTTCCGTCGCGCTCGACCAGGGTCGGGGCCATCGATGAGAGCGGCCGCTTGCCCGGGGCGATCGTATTGGGCTCGCCCTGAACTAGACCGAAGAGGTTTGGCGCATCCGGCTTTACCGTAAAGTCGTCCATCTCATTGTTGAGGAAAAAACCGGTGCCGGGCGCCACCACACCGGCGCCGAAATAACCGTTGATCGTGTAGGTGACCGCCACCGCGTTACCTTCATCGTCGACAACCGAGTAATGCGTCGTTTCGGCTTTTTCGGTCGCCGCGCCCGCCGCCGCTCCGTTCTCGGGGCCGGCGCGGTCGATCTCGGCGCGCAATGAGGCGGCATAATCCTTAGACAGCAGCCGCTCCAGCGGGTTTGCGACAAAGGCGGGGTCACCGAGATAGGCATTGCGGTCGTGATACCCGCGGCGCATTGCCTCGACGATCCTTTGCACGGATTGAGCCGAGTGAAATCCCAACGCGGCGATGTCATAGCCTTCGAGAATATCGAGAATCTCGCACATCGTCGCTCCGCCGGAACTCGGCGGCGGCGAGGACACGATCCGGTAGCCGCGATAAATGCAGGTAAGCGGCGCTGATTCAGTGACTGTGTAGGCAGCAAAATCGGCGGCCGTTAAGATCCCGCCATTCTCTGCGCTCGCCTTCCCGACCGCCGCCGCGACCGGGCCTCTGTAGAACGCCTCGGGACCCTGGTCCGAGATCAGCCCGAGCGTTGCCGCAAGGTCATTCTGCACCAGGCGTTCACCCGGCTCGAAACGGGTACCATCCGGCCGCAAAAAGATCTTCGCGGCGGCCGGATCTTTGGCGAGCCGGTCTGCCCTTGCGTCAAGGATATCGGTGTCGGCACGGCTCAACACGAACCCGTCGCGGGCTAGCGCAACCGCCGGAGCGATCACCGTGGCGCGCGGCAGCCGCCCGTATTTGGCCCGAGCATAGTCGAGGCCCATCACAGTGCCGGGCACCGCCGCGGCGCGGTACCCATGGCGGCTGA
Source organism: Alphaproteobacteria bacterium (assembly GCA_019244535.1). GTDB lineage: Bacteria > Pseudomonadota > Alphaproteobacteria > ATCC43930 > CGMCC-115725 > AP-15. Next base: position 859 of record JAFASL010000322.1, on the reverse strand, counting down.
GATCGTCGATCGGCCGGCCCTCCGCGTCGAGATACATCGCCGCGGTCGCCGCTTTGGGCGCAGTCTCCCGGAAATTGACAAACGTCTCCCGCCCGTCGGCGAGATGGATCGTCATAAACCCGCCGCCGCCGATATTGCCGCAGCACGGGTCGACGACAGCGAGCGCGTACCCCACCCCAACCGCCGCATCGACCGCATTGCCTCCCGCTTGCAGGATTTGCACTCCGATTTCGGATGCCAGCCGGTGCGCCGACACCACCATCCCATGCTCGGCTTCGATCGGCGGCGCGGAGCTGGCGGGCGCCGCGGCTACCAGAATGGCAACAACGGCTGCAGCGATTAAGCCCTTCTCCGCCCCGCAGCGGGGGAGAGGGAGGGGCCCGCGCCCCACGGGTCCGCGCGGAGCGCGGCCCGAGGACAGGCTCCGGCGTGGGAGGGTGAGGTGGCTCGCCGGCAGGTGCCGAGCATCGGCGCCACCCCCCTCACCCTGCCCTCTCCCCCCGCGAGCGGGTGGAGAGGGATCGTTAAAGCGCATCAGCGAGCCAGTTGATAGAGCCGCTCATCGTAGAGGGCACCTTCGAGCGGGGTCAGCTTGTCGCGGAACTCCTTGTTGTGCGGCGTGGTCAAATTGGCATCGAAGGCTTTGCGGTCGCGCCACACCTCGATCAAGGTGAAATGGTTCGGGTGCCCGTCCCACTGGACGACATCATAGCGCAAATTGCCGTCGTCCTTGCGCGCAGCGTCGGCCTGCGCTTTGACAAGCTCCACCGCCTGGTCCTTGTGCATCGGGAAAACGTCGACATGGGTGAGGACGTAAACCGCTTCGGGAGATGGCTGCCCCCTCGGCGCTGCAACCGCA
>JAFASL010000286.1 GCA_019244535.1 Alphaproteobacteria bacterium | reverse complement strand
CGCGGTTGCCAAGATCGGCGCCATCGTTGCCGCCGTCAGTACCTTTTCGACGCCGCGCGAGCTCGCCTGGATGCTGGAGCACTCGGGCGCCGCAGCGCTCGTTACCCTTCCTTCATTTCACCGCCGAGATTTCCTCGAAGCTGTGCGCGGGTTTTGTCCCGAGCTCGACGGCTCGGTACGGGGCGCCCTCCGCAGTGCCCGCTTGCCGGCGTTGCGCACTGTGGTGATGGTTGATGGGCGCCCATCTGCCGGGGTGTTCTCGATGCCGGAGTTTTTGGCGCAAGGCGACTCGGTGAGTAATGCGGCACTGGCCAATGCGCAACAAGCGGTCGCGCCGAGCGACATCTGCTACATCCTTTACACCTCGGGATCGACCGCAGCGCCCAAAGGGGTAACACTGGCGCACGGCCCGGTGATCGCGAATGGTTTCGACATTGGCGAACGGCAGCATCTTTGTGATGCCGACCGTTTGTGGCTCGCGGTACCGCTCTTCTGGTCTTTCGGCTCGGCCAATGCCTTGCCGGCTATCATGACCCATGGCGGCTGTATTGTATTGCAGGAGAGTTTCGAGGCCGGAGAGGCGCTGGCCCTGATCGAGCGCGAGCGCTGCAGTGTCTATTACGGTGTCGGCAACATGGCGCGGGCTCTGCTGCATCATGAGAATCATCCCAAGCGCCGCCTCGGTGCGATGCGCACCGGGCTCACGATCGGCCCTCCCGAGGATATTGCGATTACGATCGAGGCGCTCGGCGCCACGGAGCTCTGCAACGTGTACGGGTCGACCGAGACCTATGGCAATTGCGCCGTGACCGACGCGAAGGACCCACTCTCGCTTCGATTGCGAACCCAAGGCCGGTCGCTTCCCGGCATGACGATCCGTACTGTGGACCCCCTAACGAGGCAACCGCTGGGCACCGGAGAGGTCGGAGAATTGGCTGTCCGAGGTTACGTAACGCCAGGTTATTTTCGCGGGCCGGAACTCGACGCGGAGGCCTTTGACCGGGACGGTTATTTCCTGACCGGTGATCTCGGGTCGATCGGGGCAGACGGGCGGGTACGATTTCGCGGCCGGCTAAACGAGATGATCAAGACGGGCGGTGCCAATGTCGCGCCGCTCGAGGTCGAGGAGGTGCTGCTGCAGCATCCCGATGTCGTGCAGGCTCACGTCGTGGGCGTGCCGGACCGAACGAAAGGCGAGATCGTCGGGGCAGTTATCGAGCTGCGCGCTGCGACGATATGCGACGCCGCGCCTATCCTAGCGTTCTGCCGCGAACGGCTGGCCGGCTACAAGGTGCCGGTGCGGCTCGAGATCCGCTCGGCGGCAGACTTCCCGCGCACGCCGACAGGCAAGATCCACAAGCCCAGGCTTCGGGAGGAGCTGGCGGCGGACGCCGCGGTGCTTCGGAGCTGAGAAGTCCTGCCGATGTGGCACTGGGTGCGTTCGCCTTGTATTGCACCGCCCATTGCCGCAACTTCGTAGCCGTAAGCGAACGGAGGGAGAGAAATGAGCGAACAGCAGCGCGTCGCGATCGTTACCGGTGCTGCCGGCGGCATCGGCCGCGAGCTGGTGCTAGGCTTGCTGGGCGAGAGGATCAATGTCGCTGCGGTCGACCGTACCGCCCAGGGTCTTGCGGAGCTTGCTCAGGCGGCGCAGCAGCGTCAGCAAGGCGCCAATCTCATCACGATCGAGGCCGACCTCGCCTGCGACGAGGCGATCGACGAGATTGTCTCCAAGGCGCGCGCCCGCTTTGGGGTGATTGACATCCTTGTAAATAATGCCGGGGTCGGCCAGGCAACAATCCGCACCGACAACCGGCAGCACCCGATCAAGTTCTGGGAAGTGGAGCCAGAGCAGTGGAAGCTCTTTGTTGCCGTCCATACCAACGCGCCGATGGCGCTGTCGCGTGCTCTCGTTCACGACATGATGCGCCAGAAATGGGGCCGCATCGTCAACATCACGACGAGCCTCGGCACGATGATCCGTGAAGGCGCGTCGACCTACGGACCCTCGAAGGCGGCTTTGGAAGCCTTTTCGGCAATCATGGCGAAGGATCTCGCGGGCACCGGCGTCACTGTGAATGTGCTGGTTCCCGGCGGGGTCACGAATACCGGCATGGTGCCGCTCGAGGCCGGCTACGACCGCGCCGAGATGATCCAACCTGCAGTTATGGGCCCGCCCCTCAACTGGCTGGTGTCGAACGCGGCCAGCGCCATGACCGGGCGGCGCTTTCTCGCTGTGCATTGGGACCCGAAACTGCCGCCGGAAGAGGCCGCAGCAAAAGCCGGCGCGCCGGTTGCCTGGACCGAGATCGCGACTATGCCGATAGAGCCGCCGCGGCGAGGCTGAAGCGTCGCTCGGCACTCGTGAGTTTCGCGGCGTCGATCAGCCTGCTGCTGCTCGGGTTATTCCTATTGCCAGTGCTGGTGAGCGGCTGCTTGCCTTATGGCCGTGATGGGGTGCCGTGGTACGAGGCGCGGCGTGACTCCACCAGGCTCGCCCCCGATCCAGCGACCACGCCGGATGCAGTCCTTCAGGTCTATGCCGCACGCGCAGTCTCTTGGCGCGGCGTGTTCTCGGTACATACATGGATTGCCGTGAAGCCGACCGGGGCAAGCCGCTACACGCGGTACGAGGTGCTCGGCTTTGGCGTCGCCAACGGCGCGCCCGCTGTGCGCATCGACCGGATGGGTCCCGACAATTACTGGTTCGGCGCGCGGCCGCAGGTCATCCTCGACCGGCGCGGACCGGATGTTGATGCGATGATCGAAGCCGTGCGGGCAGCAGTCGCCCGCTACCCCTATCAGCACGAATATCGCGCCTGGCCCGGCCCCAACAGCAACACCTTCACGGCGTATATAGCCCGGCAGGTTCCCGAGCTTGGCCTCGACTTGCCGTCCAATGCGGTCGGAAAGGATTTTCTGCCAGGCGGGGCTCTGTTTGCCAAGGCGCCCAGCGGCTCGGGGTTTCAGGTCTCAGTATTTGGCATTGCAGGCATTCTCGTGGCCGCCGAGGAAGGGCTCGAGCTGAATGTCCTTGGCCTTAATATCGGTGTCGATGCTACCGTGCCCGCACTGAAGCTCCCGGCGATCGGCCGACTGGGTCTCGACCGTTGAGGTCGGCCTCGGTTCGGTGATGCGTGCGGTCGTTCGGCAAGTTCGATCCAGGCTGGCGCATGGTCGCTCGCGTGTTCGCGGCCACGCACGTTCCGGTCCACGCCGCCTGCGATCAGACGCGCCGCCAAAGACGGGCTGACCAGCAAATGATCAATGCGAAGCCCGGCGTCGCGGCCGAACGCATTCCGGAAATATTTCCAGAAAGTGTAGATCCGCTCACCTGGGTACAGCGCCCGTAGCGCATCGGTCCAACCCTGCGCGACCAAGCAGCGGTAGGCCTCCCGCACCTCTGGGCGAAACAGCGCGTCATCGACCCACCTTTCCGGCGCGTAAACGTCGAGATCGGTCGGCATGACGTTGAAGTCGCCAGCGAGCACGACCGGCTCGCCGGTCGCGAGCAGTTCTTGGGCATGCTCCGTCAGCCGCTGGAACCAGCGCAGCTTGTAATCGAATTTAGGGCCAGGCGCCGGATTTCCGTTCGGCAGATAGAGGCACCCGACGATCATCCCGTCGATTGCCGCTTCGATGTAGCGACTGTGCGCGTCGTCAGGATCGCCGGGCAAGCCGCGGCGGATTTCGGCCGGCTGGGTGTCTCGCGCCAGGATTGCTACGCCGTTCCAGCTCTTTTGCCCATGCCAGACCGCGCCGTAGCCGGCGGCGCGGACCGCGGCACCCGGGAACTTGTCGTCCGGCGCCTTCAGCTCCTGCAGGCAGACGACGTTCGGCGCAGCCTCTTCGAGCCAGGCGAGCAGATTAGGGAGCCGCCCGTTGATCCCGTTGACGTTATAGGTCGCTATTCGCATCGAACTAGCGGCCTATACTAACCACCTTGCAACGGGGCGTTCCTCCGAGGAGATTGATGATGACCTCACCAAGGGAACATCGCACTGGGTATGACATTCTCCATAACCCGCGTCTCAACAAGGGGACGGCATTCACCCAGGCGGAGCGTCGCAGGTACCGTCTTGAAGGCCTATTGCCGCCCACCGTCACTAATATAGAGCTGCAGGCGGCGCGGCGGCACACCGAGATCGCCAGTCTCGGCGACGACCTGCAGAAATATTTGGTGCTGTCGGACCTGCAGGCCCGCAACGAAACATTGTTTTACAAGGTGCTGATGTCGGACCCGGCCACGTATCTGCCGCTGGTCTATACGCCGACCGTCGGCGAAGCTAGTCAGAAGTTCGCCCACATCTTCCGGGAGGCGCGCGGCATGTTCCTGCCGATCAGCGCGCAGGGCCGGGTCCGCGAGGTCCTCGGGAATTGGCCGGAAAAAGACGTGCGTTTCATTGTCGTCACCGACGGCGAGCGCATTCTCGGCTTGGGCGATTTGGGGGTCGGCGGCATGGGCATCCCGATCGGCAAGCTCGCGCTCTATACCGCCTGCGCCGGCGTGCCGCCGCAATATTGCCTGCCGATCGTTCTCGATGTCGGCACCAACAACCAAGTCCTCCTCGACGACCCGCTCTATCAGGGTTTGCGCCAGAACCGGGTGCGCGGCGACGAATACATGGCTTTTATCGACGAGTTCGTGGAGGCGGTGCAGTCGCTCTACCCGAAATGCTGCATTCAGTGGGAAGACTTCGCGAACCTTAACGCCGTTCCAATCCTCGAGCGCTATC
>JAFASL010000867.1 GCA_019244535.1 Alphaproteobacteria bacterium | reverse complement strand
TACCTGATGGGAGTCCAGTGATGGACGGTGTTGATCGTCTCTACGACCGGACCCCGGGTGTCGAACACGAAGAGACCAGGGCCAATTATCTGTCCTACACGGTGGGGCTCGGGTTCGCCGTGCTTCTGACGATCGGCTCCTTCCTGGTAGCGCAAACGAATTTGCTGTGGGCCCCGGGCATACCGGTCGGACTTATCGTGCTCGCCTTCGCGCAGATCGGCGTCCACCTCGTCTTCTTTTTGCATCTCGGCACCGGGCCCGATCACACGAACAATATTGTGGCGCTCGCTTTCGGCCTGCTGATCGTCTTTCTCGTCATTGCCGGCTCGATCTGGATCATCGCCAACCTGAATTGGAACATGCTGCCGATGCACTAGCCGATGTGTTCGCCACCGCCATGGGGCCCCTCCGAGCGAGCTTTCCAGCTGATCCGGCACCAAGGGGCGGACGTCGGGAGAACTTTATGAAACTTAATGACTTGCTACTGAAATCTAAAGATTTTCTTCTGGCCACGATATCAATCATTCTGGGCCTAATTATAGCGTGGTATTGGGGATTGAAAAACATCGCGTGGGGATCGCCAGTAATCACTGTTGCCCTTGTATTTAACCTCTTCACGGCATTTTATATTCCACTACTGTTTTGGGGTATATTGCGCGGCAATCGGCCGGGTCGGTGGCTTCTCACAATCCCAATCCTAGTAGCAATACGCCTATGGATTGACGGGTTTATCTATCCATAGTCGATCGTCCGGATTCCGTCGCAAGGACGACATCGCGCTATTCGCGTGAGGCGGTGCCAATGCGGCTTCCAATTCTCATCCCGGGAAGCCGTACGTAAGTCACGAGCAAACCACCGAGCCGTCACTCCCGCGATGTAAGGATCACTAGGCTTCGGCGCGCGGGCGTGCGCCAACCAGTATTCGCTAAGCCTTGAACCCTCGCGACAACAGGCTGAAATCGCCGGGTCGCGCCGGTGTTTGGCCATTGCACGGCCGAACGAACCAGCCGGCGTCCTGCCGATCGGTATTTGAGGCTAAATCTCAGCGCAGGATCAGACTTATGCCGGATGCGATGATTTTAAACCCTGCGGGTCCCGCCCGGTTCGCCGCGGCGGCGGAGCCCGAGGGTTCGTCGCGGTTCGGCTGCTGGAGTGCGCTCGTCTGGCCGGACCCGCGCGGGGTGATACATGTGGCGCGCAGCGAGCCCCGCGCTGAGCGTCTCTTTGGTGCCCCGCGCGGACTTGCGCCGGCTCTCGAAGTGCTGGTGCTGCCGCCGTGGGATTGCCTTTTGACCGAGCCGGTCCGTCGCGCGACACGAGTTGGAAGCACATCTGTTGCGGGTCGGCTACGCCCTCGAAGAGCGGGTCGACGGGCCAGGCGAAGCGGCATTGCGCGGCGAGATCATCGACATCTTCCCGGCCGGAGCCAGCGCGCCTTACCGCATCAAGTATGCTGATGGCCGGATCGGCGAGATACGTCACTACGATCCGCTGAGCCAGCGTACAACCGACGATGTCGGCGACTTGTCTGTGGCGCTCGGCGGCGAACCAGGAGAACCTGGGGTGCCGCGGTTTGCCGAAGCACCGAATGCCGGTGCGAATTTGCCGCCGTTTTGTAATGGAGCGGCTCGCCGCAGGCGAGCGTGTCCTCCTCGCGGCAGCCGACCTGATGGGGGTAGGCGCGCGTCGCCGTGAGGCACGGCCCGGCAACAACTCCCTCGTCACCGACGAGCTCAGCCTGCGGCTCGGCGATACGGTAACCCACGTCGACCGTGGCCTGGGCATTTTGCGCGGGCTCGAAACGATCAAAGCCGGCGAGATGACGAGCGAAACCGAGCCGGTGCTGCTCACGCCGCGTCTCCCGATTGAGCCGCTCCCGCCCATGCCGGCCCGGTCTCGAGCCCGCCATCTGCAGTGGAACCGCCGCTGCTGGCCGAGCTGCCGCCGGTTCCCATGGCTCTTTCCTACAAAGATCCTTTGCCAAGGCTGGTTTTTGAATTTTGGATCAAGTTGCCGGTCGAAACTGGACTGCACGGGAGCAGTCACCCCGCGATCGAATAACCGATCAATTGTAAGGGGGATCCGCACGCGGCGGCGTGAGTGATGGGGCAGGCTTGGCCTGCCCAGTCAAGTGCGAGATGAGCTGGTCGAACGCACTCCTTGCGCCGGCACGCGGAGGGGTGAGCGATCCAGGGGAATCCGAAAAATTTTCACGGTGAGCGCGGTCCATCGCTGCTGACAAGCTGGGCTGGTTCTCGACCTGAGGCGAGGGCTGCACTTGGTGGTGGGCCGCTCCGCCGCGGCGAGTAGCCGGATGGGCATAACTTCGATTGCCTCCGCTTGCGTTTCGCGTTGATTCACCACGCGGCCTCGCGAACCCTGCAGCGGCTGGAGGCCCGCTTGCCTGTGGTGGTGGTGCAGGGGGTGCCGGATCATAGGACGGCGCATTCGGTGCCGGGGGTGTCTCCGCAGTAGCGATAGTTCTGGGCTGCGGATCGCTGGGGCCTGTCATAACTTTTGGTGTAATCCTGGCTTCCTCCCCGCCGGAAGACGCTGGCCCGGTAGCCGCGATAAACTTTTCCTCGGGTTGTGAAAGCAGAAAAAACGAAATGCCAAAGTAAACGGTACCTATTGCAGCAATTACAAGACCGACAAGGAGAAGAAAAGCGCTGTTCAGGCGAGGGCCCTCAATCCGTACGCGGTCGCTGGCCGCGGACGGTGGCAGCGCTTTCCGAGGTGCAAAGTCAAGGTGCCGCGGCTCCGCATGGGCCTGCAAATCCGCGCTCCACAGTCCGGCCGTGGGAGTTTCGGGCGAAAGGCCGGAATAGGAACCCCGAGGAAGCTCGGGCTCAACCCTGCCCCGATGTTCGAGCGAAACGAGTCCGGAGGAAGCGCCCACTTTTCCCCCGCTGCGCAATTTAGCCATCGGGACCGCTCTCAAATATCAGCCGGACAGTGCCTGCACGAGAAAAGGCAAGCTTTCGTCCATCCGGTAATCGACACCCGTGTGGTTGTCGGAGAATTCCTCGTAGCGATGCGGGATGCCGAATTCGTTCAGCCGCTGCACGAACCTCCGGGCGCCATAAAGCAGGTTGAACTGGTCCCTTTCGCCGCAGTCGATGTAAAGGGCTTTCAGCTTGCTAAGATTGTCCGCCTGCTTGTCGATGGCAACGCAAGGGTCGTGCCTCAACCAATTTGCCCAGCGTTCCTCGATGATCTCGCACGTGTCGAATGTGACCGGCAGCCGGATCCCGAGGAACTGTGCAGGATCGGGATCATAGCTGGCGGCCATCGCCAGTGCATTGATCACCTTGCCGGATCCATCCGGATGCTTCTGCGCCGCTTCGAGTTGCTGCCACCAGCGTTCGATCGAATTGTCGCTCCCGGCGAGCGCGCGCAGGAC
>JAFASL010000823.1 GCA_019244535.1 Alphaproteobacteria bacterium | reverse complement strand
CACCATCGCCACCCCGGCGTCACGGCGCCTCTCCATACGGGTCGTGCCGGCGTGGTTCTGCTCGCCGAACAATGTCACCCGATAATTCCAAATTCCGACGATCGTCTCGACGACGCCGATGCGCAGTCGGGCCGTATCGAGGGTATCGCCCTGCTCGATATGCGCTTCGAGATAGCCGGCGTACCGTGACGGCTCGACGAGCTCGCGCGGCCTTCCGGCAAAGCCCGCTTGTTCCAGCGCCTCGCGTAACGGCGTTCCATTATCGCGCCCCCGGGTACGGTCGATCTCGTCTTCGGAGAGCGCACCAGTAAACGAGCGGCTGCCGAGAAAATTGCCGTAATGACCTTCCTCGTCCGCCCAGGCGGCAACATCGATGCCGCAAGCCGGATCGCCGGCAAAAGCGCGGGCGAGCTCCAGCCCATAGATGACACCCAGCGAGCCGTCGAGCCAGCCCCCATAGGGCTGGGTTTCGCTATGCGAGCCGACCAACAGGCGCCGCCGAGCGCACCGATTGCGGCCTATAACATTGCCGATCCCGTCGATCAACGTATCAAGCTCCGCTTCGCGGAACTTGTCGGCCAGCCAATGCCGCGACTCGACATCGGTCGGCGAATAAGTCGGGCGATGGACACCGGTCTTGTAGCGGCCGAATTCGGCGAGCCGTTTCAGGTCCGCGACGACGCGCTGTCCATCGATCTTCGGCATTTTCTTTCGGTCCTTTCCGCCGCTCGTGACGATCGGCGCAAGACTAGCCTAGGATTGCCGCGGACGGAAACAGCCTGTGGATAACTTCATGCCGGATCGCTCGCCGCCTCGGGTTGCGCTGCTCGGCTTTTCGATCGAGTGCAACAAATTCGCCCCGCCGGCGACCAAGGCGCATTTCCTCGCCCGCACCTATTTGGAAGGCGACGCGATCCTCCTGGACGCGCGATCGCCGAACCCGGTGATGCTGCCGGAGACGCCGGGCTTTGTCGCTGCGATGGATGCGTCAGGCCCCTGGGCGCCGATCGGGATCGCGCTCGCAATGACCGAGCCCAACGGGCCGGTCGAGCACTCGTTTTTTGTCGAGCTGCTCGACACGATCCGCCACCGCCTGGAAGCGGCATTACCGGTCGATGCCGTCTACATCTGCTCGCACGGCGCCGGGCTGACGACCGAGGAGGACGACCCCGACGGGGATCTGTTCGAAATGGTCCGCCGGATCGTCGGCTCCGGCGTGCCGATCGCGGCGACGTTGGACCTCCACGCCAACGTATCGGCGCGCATGGTCGAGTCGATCGACGCATTCATCGGCTATCGGACGAACCCCCATCTCGACATGCGCGAACGCGGCGCCGAAGCCGCCGCCGCGATCCGCGAGATGCTGGCCGGCTTAAGGCCGCAGCGGGCGTTCGTCCGTCTGCCGATCGTGCCGCCGACCGTGACGATGCTTACCGCAGCGGGTCCGTACGCCGAAATGATCGATTTCGGCCAACGCCGGATGAGCCCGGAAATCCTGAATGTCTCGGTGATGGGCGGGTTTGCGTTTGCCGATACCGCCAAGAACGGACTGGCGGTGGTGGTGACGGCGCGCCATGAGAGGCGGGCCGCCGAGTCCTTAGCACGGGAGATTGCCGAGCTGGGCTGGGCCAATCGGGAGCGGTTTTACCCGCGGCTAACCGAGCTTGACGAGGCCGTCGCGAAAGCTCTTGCGGTCGGCCGAGATCCGTCCTTGCCGGCGCTCGCCTTTGCCGATGTCGCCGACAACCCGGGCGGCGGCGGGCGCGGGAACACGACATTCCTGTTGCGGGCGTTTCACGAGGCGGGTGTGGCTGGCGCGTTGCTCGGCGTGTTTTACGATCCCGATCTCGCGGGCGAGGCGCACCGGCAGGGGGTCGGCGCCTCGTTTGAGGCGCGGTTCAACCGATCCGAGAATACCAAATTCTCCGAACCCTACGCGTCTCGAGCGACGGTCGTCGCTCTGACCGACGGGAATTGTGTCGGCCGCCGCGGCATCTATGCCGGGCTGCGGCTGGAGCTGGGGCCATGTGCTGCGCTTGAGGTCGGGGGGGTCACGGTGGTCGTGATCTCGCACCGCGTACAATGTGCCGATCCCATTTTTTTCGAAATGATGGGGCTCGATATCGGCCGGGCGCGCTCGGTGGTCGTCAAGTCCCGCGGTCACTTCCGCGGCGGTTTCGATGAGTTCTTCGGCCCGAGCCAGATCGTCGAAGTCGATCTTCCCGGTCTGACCTCCCCGATGCTCAACCGCTTCGAATGGACACGCCTGCCGCGGCCAGTCATCCCGCTCGACCAAAATGTGGAGTGGCGTCCTGCCTGACCCTCACGCAGCGTCGTGGAAGATGATGCCCAGCGTGTAGCGCTGGCCGGAGCGCAGGCGGCTGACGCCATGGCGCATCGTCACCCGGTAGGCGCCGCGGGCGCCTTCCACCGGCCGATGATGAACCGGAAAAATTACCGCCTCGCCCTGCTGCAAGGGTACGACTTCGGCGCGCGATTGCGCCCGCGGCCGCTGTTCGACAAGCAGGAACTCGCCGCCGGTAAAATCCTCCTCGGGCGCGCTGAGCAACACGGTCAGTTGCAGCGGGAACACCAACTCCCCATAGAGATCCTGGTGCAGGCAGTTGTAGTCGCCGGACCCGTATTTGAGCAGAAGCGGGGTCGGCCGCTCCTGACCCGCCTTGTGGCATTCGTCGAGATATGCGGCGAGTGATGGCGGGAACCGCCCGTCCTCCTTCAGCCTTTCGCGCCAGCGGTTGGCGATCGGCGCGAGGCGGGGGTAAATCGCCTCCCGCAATCCCTCGACCACGCCGGGCAGCGGGTATTTGAAATACTTGTACTCGCCGCGGCCGAAAGCGTGACGCTGCATGATCACCCGGCGGCGAAAACTCTCCTCCCGAGGGTAGAGTGCGGCGACCGCGCCGCACTCTTCTCTGGCCAGCAACGGCGTCGTCGCATAGCCCCGCTCGTCGAGCGATGCAGCGATTTCACGCCAATCGACCGGATCGGGCGGGGGTTTCGCGTTACGCCGCGGCCTCATCGGCCGGCTCCGAAGCGGCTGCGGCGCGCTCCCGCGCGAGCAATGCCCGCTTGCGCTCCAACCCCCAGCGATAGCCGCCGAGGTCGCCGTCGCTGCGGATGACCCGGTGGCAGGGGACGACCAACGCGAGCTTGTTCGCAGCGCAAGCCTGCGCAACCGCACGCACTGCCCGGGGCTGGCCGAGCGCCGCGGCGATCTCGGTATAGCTCGCGGTCGTGCCAAGCGGGATCTTTTGCAATGCGCGCCACACCCGCGCCTGGAACGCGGTGCCCTGGATGTCGAGTGGCAAATCGAGGTTCCGATCGGGATCGGTGATGAAACCGACGATCCGGTCAGCCCAGTCATTGAGCCCGGCATCGTCTGCTATCACCGTGGCGGCCGGGAAGCGCTGCCGCAGATTGGCCTCGAGCTTCTCCCGATCATCGGCGAGCGCAGTCATGCAGACGCCGCGCTCGGTCGCGGCCACCAATGCCCAGCCGAGCGGGGTCTCGACCGTCGCGAAGCGGATCGTCTGCCCGGCGCCGCCGCGCCGCCGTGTGCCCGGTGTCATGCCGAGCCCCGCCGGGGCAGCTTCGTATGCCCGCGAGCTCGAGCCAAATCCCGAGGCGTAGATCGCCTCAGTCACCGGCTGGCCCGTTTCGAGCTTCTCTGCGAAACTGCCGAGCCGATGGCTGCGGGCGTAATCGCGCGGCGTCGCGCCGGTGATCTGCTTGAAGACGCGATGGAAATGAAACGGGCTGATGCCCGCCGCGTCGGCGAGCTCGGCAAGGCTGGGGATCGTCTCGCTCGTTCTCAATAACGCGCACGCCCTCTCGACCGCCGCGAGGTGGCGGGAAGCCGGGGTGACGTCGGCGGGCCGGCAGCGCTTGCAAGGCCGCAACCCGGCGGCCTCCGCCTCGGCCCGCGTCTCGAAGAACATGGTGTTGCGGCGCAACGGCAAGCGCGATGTGCAGTCCGGCCGGCAATAGACCTTGGTCGTGCGGGCCCCGTAAAAGAATTTTCCATTGGCGCCGGCGTCGCGGCGCTCGAGCGCCGCCCAACATTGCTCAAAATCCAACATCGTCACTCCTCCATACCGCTTGTGACGCTAAGATGGAGAAAAACGGAAACCTGCTCTATCCGCTGCTTGCTTTCTAATTCATGCAGGTTTGTGTGCCAGCGCCTCTATCATTGAGGTGTGGCGATCGCGCAGACTGCGCATTGAGTTGATCCGCCATTCTTTCGCATTCTCACCCGTAACGACATGTTCGCCTAGTGGTGGAAGCCCATCTGTCTCCAATTGCCGCAGGACGGGAGCAAGGGCCGCTGCAACCTCTTCACTGGTGTCGCGCAGAGTGACAATTTGAAAACCGGCGGTGAGCAAATCGGCGCGAATCTCATCCGGAGTGACGAGAAAACTCGTGGCCGCCGTGACGGCCCATGGCAACGGATAATAAGGTTCCCCGGCCGGACCGGCGCCGACGAAGGATAGCGCCAGCAAGCCGCCCGGTCGGAGCGCTCGAAGCGCTTCGCGTAGAAAGCCGAGCTTATCCGAAATGTTCATCAGCACGGCCTGCGAATACGCGCGATCAAAACCGGCGTCCGGCACGGGAAGCGCAAGGGCTGAGCCGTGGAGGATGTTTACACGGTCGGCAAGGCCTGTAAGGCTGTTGAGCTCGCGCGCCGCCGCGCAGAAGCTCTCTGTCAGGTCGACCCCGGTGACACGACACCCGAATTTCGCAGCCATCCACCGGGCCGGCCCGCCGATGCCGCAGCCGATATCCAGCAAGTGATCGTTCGCCTGGGGCTGGAGCATCGCGGCCAGCTCCTCAGTCGCGATTACTCCCTTCCCGTGGAAGTGGTCAATCGGCGCGAGAGTATCCGGCAAGATCGGCACGCCCGGTCCATTCACGCTTCGAAGCGCCGCTAATATGCGTGAGACGACATCTTCGGTCGTATAGTGCTCCCTGACCGCACCGAAGTCCAATTCGACCTCCTTACTTAGGCGTCCCTGCATAGCGCTTCGGCAGCATTGCGTGGATGCCCTTGTTGCCGTCGACGAGCTGGGTCACGCGCATGTCGACGGCGAGGCTGCAGAACATGTACGCATCTTCGGCCGGAAGGCCGAGGCGATCACCGATCAGTGCAATCATCTCCCGC
>JAFASL010000752.1 GCA_019244535.1 Alphaproteobacteria bacterium | reverse complement strand
GGATGCGCCGCAGCTGGCCAATGGGGGCTTTCCGGATCGAAGCCGATCTCCACCCGCGAATTGCCCAGCAACAATGTGGCGGGACCGACGCGTTCGAGTTGATAGGTCTTGGCGAGTGAGGCTTGTTTGTAAATCTGAGGCTTTAATGCAGTCCATCCCGGCACTACTGGAGTACCATACATGCGATACGGGTCGACCCCGATCCCCAGAGCGATCGAGAGGCTGGCAAGTGTTAAAACTGTGGCCGCGAACCACACGAAATAACTGAGCGAACGCATTGGCGTCGGTCAAAACTGCCAATAAAGAATTCGCTGATCCGAGTAATCGAGACTGTACCTAAGAACGCGAGGGTCCCGACCGTGATTGCCCAGGCCCGTGCGGGTGCCCACGTCAGGCAGCCGATCGGCCCGCGCTCATTATCCCGTTCCAATCTGGCAAGCTCGGGAAGATCGAGCACCGGATTGTAACGGCGCATCAATTGCTGGGTATTGGGAGCGAGAGAGGCAATCGCGAAGAGCACTGCAATCCACGAGTAGGATCTGACGAACGCGCTTCCGGATTCGTCTGAAAAACTGATGCCGAGCATGGCAATAAAACCGCGTACCGGCTCGAGAGCAAAACCGAGACCCGCTGGGACTGTGACCCCATTCTGGCCAATCATGCCTTTCAAAATCGTGAATGCCACACCGAGGCTGGAAGAGCGGAAAAACACCCAAGCAACGACGACTGCGAGAAATGTCAGCACCCAGCCCAATCCTGCGCCCGCCTTCGATCGTCGAAGTTTGGCGATCGTTGCGCTCCTTCCCGACACGGCGAGCCAGGCGTGGTTGATTATGAGATAGACGCCGTGCAGGCCGCCCCAGAAAACGAAAGTCCAATTAGCGCCGTGCCACAAACCCCCGAGTAGCATCGTGACAATCAAGTTCACATGGCGCCGGCTCGCACCGCGGCGATTGCCGCCCAAGCTGATGTAAAGATAATCGCGCAGGAAACGCGACAACGTGATATGCCACCGCCGCCAGAAGTCGATGATACTGGTGGCCTGATAAGGGGAGTAAAAATTCATCGGAAATCGAATACCAAAACATCGCGCGGCACCGATGGCCATGTCCGAGTAGCCCGAGAAATCGAAATACAGCTGGAATGTGTATGCGAGAACGCCGCTCCAAGCGGTGAAAAAATCAACTGGCATACCATTTGATGCGGAGTAAAAAACTGAAGTGCCGTAGGGAGCTATCCCGTCTGCAAGCACCGTTTTCTTGACCAAGCCTATAACGAAAATAGTCACGCCTACCATCAGGTCTTCGCCGGCAAGCACCGTCCTGGTAACGTTCGCAAGCTGCGGGCTGATTTCGGCAAAGCGTAGGATCGGCCCGGCCACCACGCGGGGGAAAAATGACACGAAAAAAGCGTACCGTATGAGATCCGCTGGTCGAATCTCTTTGTGGTGTATATCCACCAGGAAGCTGATTTGCTCGAATGTAAAGAAAGAAATACCCAGCGGTAAAATAAAAGAACTGATTAAGATGTTGGTGCCGGTCAAGTCATTGAGGTTGTTGAAAAAGAATCCCGCATATTTGTAGAAACCTATGACCAGCAGGTTTGCAGTCACCCCGACCGCAAGGAATAAGCTAGCGACCCCTTCTCTTTCCTGCTGAATACACCTCCATATGACTAGGCCAATAAGGTAATTTATTAATATCGAGCCAATCAGCAGCAAAAGAAAGCGAGCTTCCCAGGACGCGTAAAAGAACAGGGAAATGCCTACCAGCCCCAGCTGTTGCGCTCTTGCTCCAAGACTGCCCAAACCTCGGAAGACAGCAATAGAAACGGGGAAGAAGAGAAATAGAAACTGAAACGAATTAAACAACACCGGCTTTGACTCTCAATCCAGGCGTAGCCCACGCGCAGGCGGCCTGGAGTGGGATGACCGTACCGGAACATAGCACGACTGCAATCAAAACGCGAGTCAGATCGTGACAATTCCCGGTTTCCTCTGCTCTCGTTTTCCTTTAAATCCACCCACCATGGCCTTGCTGCGGTCTGTCGCCACGGTTGGCTCCTATACGCTGCTGAGCCGTGTCTTCGGTTTCATCCGAGACGTTCTGACCGCGGCGATCCTCGGTGCCGGACCGGTGGCCGACGCCTTCTTCGTCGCGCAGCGTTTGCCCAACCTGTTCCGCAGCCTGTTCGCCGAGGGCGCCTTTAGCGCCGCCTTTGTGCCGCTGTTCTCGGGCACCATGGCCGAGCAGGGCAGAGAGGCGGCCCGGATCTTTGCGGAGGACGCGCTGGCGGTTCTGTTGGCGACACTGCTCGGCTTTGTGCTGCTGGGCGAAATCTTTATGCCCGTCGTCATGAATGTGATCGCGCCGGGGTTTGCGGAGAACCCCGAGAAGTTCGGGACTGCCGTCGATCTGGCCAGGATCACCTTCCCGTATCTGCTGTTCATCGCGCTGGTAGCGCTGCAAGGGGGCGTGCTGAATTCGGTGGAGCGTTTCGCCGCCGCCGCTGCCACGCCTGTCCTGCTCAATCTGTTCCTGATCGGCGCACTCCTGCTGATGGACCGGTTCGGCTGGCATGACGGTCGGGCGCTGGCCTGGGCGGTCACCGGAGCGGGTTTTGCACAATTCCTATGGCTGCTGTCGTCCTGCGCCCGCGCCGGACTGGCGTTGCGGCTGCCCCTTCCGCGGTTGACGCCGGGTGTTCGGCGCACCCTCGCGGTGATGGCGCCCGGAACGATCGGCGCGGGTGTGACGCAGCTCAATCTGTTGATCTCAACCGCGCTCGCCTCTTTGCTGCCGAGCGGCTCGGTTTCGTACCTCTATTACGCCGACCGGCTGAACCAATTGCCGCTCGGTGTTGTCGGCATCGCCGTGGGCACAGCGATCCTACCCCCATTGTCGCGTCAGCTGAGGCTCGGGCACGCCGCGGAAGCCACAACGACCCAGAATCGCGGCGTCGAGCTCGCACTTCTGCTGACACTTCCGGCAGCGGTAGCGCTGGCTCTCCTCGCCACGCCGATACTTGCGGCGCTGTTTCAGCGCGGCGCCTTTGGTCCCACGGAGATGGCAGCCACCGCCGCCGCGCTCGCTGCCTATGCCGCAGGCCTCCCAGCCTTCGTGCTCGTAAAGGTCCTGGCCCCGGCCTTTTATGCGCGCCACGACACCGCCGCGCCGGTCAAGGTCGCGATCGCCGCGATGGCCGCAAACCTCTGCCTGACCCTCATCCTGATGCAGTTTTTAGCGCATGTCGGGATCGCGCTTGCGACGACGATTGCCGGCTGGATAAATGCGCTGACCCTGCTTGCACTGCTGATCCGGCGCGGGCATTTCCATTTCGACGAACGGGCCCGACGCAACCTGCCCCGGGTCGGCTTGGCTGCGCTCGGCATGGGGCTGGTGCTCGAGATACTGCAGAGCGTTCTCGCCCCGGCGCTTGCCGGGTCGTCGATTGCGCGCATCGGCGCGCTCGCGGTGCTGATCGCCACGGGCTTGGCTGCCTTTGCGCTCTTGGCGCTCGTCCTCGGGGTCGCGGACTGGCGGGGCCTCCTGGGGCGGCTGCGCCGGCAACCGGCTTGACCGACGCCGCGCCCCAGCGTTCCCTTATGAGGTAACATGAATCGGATTTTTTCCGGCATACAGCCCACCGGCAACCTGCATCTGGGCAATTATCTTGGAGCTATTCGCAACTGGGTAATGCTGCAGAACGATTTCGAGTGCATATTCTGCATCGTCGACCTGCACGCGCTGACGCAACCGCAGGATCCCGCCGAGCTGCGCGCCTCGACGCGCGAAGTCACGGCCGCCTATATCGCCGCCGGGATCAACCCGGAACGCTGCATAATCTTCAACCAGAGCATGGTCTCCGCCCATACCGAGCTGGCGTGGCTGCTCGGCTGCCTGACCCCGCTTGGCTGGCTCAATCGCATGACGCAGTTTAAGGAAAAGGCGGGAAAAAACCGCGAGATGGCCGGCCTTGGCCTCTATGCCTACCCGGTGCTGATGGCGGCCGACATCCTCGTCTACAAGGCGACGCATGTCCCAGTCGGCGAAGACCAGAAGCAGCATCTGGAGCTCGCACGTGACATTGCCGGCGCGTTCAACCGCCGCTATGAGCGCGAGTTCTTTCCGCTGCCCGAGCCACAGATCTTTGGCGAGGCGACGCGGGTGATGAGCCTGCGCGACGGCACAAGAAAGATGTCGAAATCGGATACTTCCGATTACTCGCGCATAAACATGACCGACGATGCCGGTATAATCGCGCTGAAGGTTCGTCGGGCGAAGACCGATCCCGAGCCGCTCCCGACCAATGTTGCCGGTCTCGAACGCCGGCCGGAAGCCGATAATCTGATCGGCATATATGCGGCACTGTCGAGCCTCTCGCGGGAAGCGGCGCTGGACCGGTTT
>JAFASL010000655.1 GCA_019244535.1 Alphaproteobacteria bacterium | reverse complement strand
AACTTCGAAATCGGCCCGGCTCTGCGCGGTGAGGTCGAACCGATACATTGCCTGCCAGCGATCACCCACCTGCAATTGCAGCTCGAACGTGCCGCCCTCACGGCGGAAGCGGTAGGCGCCGTGCGGGGTCGCTTGTTCGAGGTCCGGCTCGAGCCGGAGCGGCGCGGTCGGACAGGGTCCGCCAAACCCGACATCGGCGATAAACTTCCCTTCGGGAAGCTCGACCAGGATCAACCGATGCGTCAGCGGCGCGGGCTGTCCCTTTTCGCGGGTCCAAAGAACCCGGCCTCCAAGGGGAACGACCGAAAATTCCAGTTCGGCCAACACGTCATGAAATAGCGAATTATGCTCTTGGCAATAGCCGCCGCGCATGGCCCGTACGAGTTTCGCGATCAGCGCCGCCGGATCGAGGTCTACGGGAAGGCCGAGGAGAGGATCCAGATTTTCGAAAGCGATCTCAGATAAATGGTTTGCGACGAGCGCCTGCAACACCGCGAGTGTCGGCTCTCTCGGTCCGCAGTAGCCGATACGGGCGAAATAGGCAGGAAGATCTGGAGCGGCGGTCATCCGTGACGATACACGTCGAATCCGCCATAAACTAGCTCACCGGATTACCCAGAAGGAGTTCGATGAATGAGTGAGGCAAAGCTCGCGCCAAATCTTCCGGATTGGATGGCGGAGCATGCGAACCGCTATATGTCGAGTGGCGGCACCGAGGGGCACATGTACAAGATGACCCAACCGGGCCGGCCAGAGATAACGGTGCCGTCATTGCTGCTGACGACGACCGGCCGCAAGTCGGGCGAAAAATTCATCTTCCCGCTGTTCTACGGGAAAACCGGTGACAGCTATATCGTCGTCGCCTCCAAGGGCGGTGCGCCGCAGCACCCCGGCTGGTATCGCAACCTCCTCGCTAACCCGGACGTCGAGGTGCAGGTCGGCACCACGAATATGAAGGCGCGAGCCAGGATCGCGACGGGCGAGGAGCGAGCGCGGCTGTGGCAAAAGGCGTTGGAGTTCTGGCCGCCCTACGCCGATTACCAGCAGAATACCGAGCGCGAGATCCCCGTCGTCGTGCTGGACCCGGTCCGCTAGAACACTTTAGCCGGAGCCGACGCCCCGGGGTCCGAGGCGCCGGCTCCCTTCCAGCCGTCGTTGCCTAACGTCGCGGGTAGCAGTAGCCGTTGTAGTAATAGTATCCCGCGTTGCAGGCCGGCGTTGGCGGAGGCGTGCTGCTGCCCGAGAGCATATTGCCGGTGCCCTGAAGCACGCCGCCGGCGGTGCCGAGTGCGCCGCCTACGACCGCACCAACGGGACCTCCTGTTTGAGCGCCCTGAGCAGCCCCAGCCGCTTCGCCGGATACCGCGCCGGATACCGGGTTTCCATAGCCCGGCGACTGCACCGGCTGGCAGGCGCCGTTATAATAGGTGTAGCCTGGCGCACAGGCATATTGCGCCATCGCCGCGCTCGACGTCGTCACCGCAAGAGCGGCAGCAACCGCAAGAACCTTGAATCTCGTTGGCATCGCTACCTCCGCGAAGCATTTCCGAAGAGCGGCGGAGCACCGCCACTGAGGAAGTCAACGCCCTGGCGTCGAATCGCGTTCCGCGCGCGCCGGAGGCCCATTTCCTACATGCCGAAATACGATATTCTGCCGCCGCAAGCGGCGGCGCGGACGTGCGCTCTCATTTCCGGGAAGGAAACGGCATGGCACAAGTTGGCACGGGCAAATACAGCTACGAGCTGATCCGCGATTTCTGCAAATTGCCTGCGGGGGAGTCCTTCGGGCTCGTCAGCCGGGTGGCAGCGGATGCGCAGGACCGGATCTACGTGTTCCAGCGCAAGGACCCCCCGGTCGTCGTGTTCGACCGCGAGGGCAAGTATCTCGGCGCCTGGGGCAGCGGCGAAGTCACCGACCCGCACGGCCTCAAAATCGTCGGCGATACGGTCTACACGACCGACCGCTCCGACTCGGTCGCAAAGTCGTTTACGCTCGACGGCAAGGTGCGGCTGGAGCTCGGCAAGCGCGGCCAGCATTCCGATACCGGCAAGGTCACCAACTGGTTGGCCGAGCGCGCGGCGGGACCGTTCAACCACCCGACGGAGATGATCGCCCACCCCAACGGTGACATTTATGTGACCGACGGTTACCGTAACGCCCGCGTGCACCGCTTTACGCGCGACGGAAGGCTCGTCAAATCGTGGGGCGAGCCGGGCCACGGCGCGGGCCAGTTTCACCTGCCGCACAGCATCGCCTATGACGATGACGGCAAGCTCTACGTCGCGGACCGCTCGAACAAGCGCATTCAGATCTTCACACCCGACGGCGAGTACCTCGGCCAGTGGACCGGCATGGGTGGGCCCAACGACATCACCCGCGGCAAGGACGGCAATTTCTACATCGCCGAGCAGGAAGACGACGGCAAGCCTGCGCAGGTCTGCGTGCGCGACGGACAAGGCAATGTGCTGGCCCGCATGGAGAGCCGCCATGTCCACGGCGTCGGTGTCGATTCCCGCGGCGACATCTACGCCGGCCTCACGCAGGACCGCAGCGTCGATAAGTTCGTGCGGGTAAACTGAGCGGCATTGAGCCGCGACGCCACCCTCTCCCTCATCGACCCCCGCCTTTGGGGGAGAGGGGCCGGAGAGACCCGGCCTCGAACGACGAAAACGATCTGTGCTGATCGGGGGCTTTGAGCTCAGAGCAGAAAAGCGCTTCTGCCGCAGGTTTTGACGAGACCGCGCGGCGGCGAAATCGCCATTCGCCGAGGCGGTGGAGCGAACGGCCCTTTGCTGGGAGGGGTCTGGTGAAAAATCCCCAATGGCCGCGAGCCTCCCGCTGCGGTGCGGCCCCCAAGTAAGATTTTCGTAAAAGAGCGCCCTGGGCTACCGCCGGTTTTTGGCGCCCGCGCGAGATTGGTTAAATAATAGAACGGATATAGGTAACAACTACAGTGAATTTCCCAAGCATTATCGAGATTTCGATTGACTCGGACGTTGAGGGTTGCTTAGTTGGGAATCAGGTAGCAATCGGCTAATTGACCAGTACAGACGAATAGCGCAACAAATTCTGCGCTTTGCGGGAGATGATGGATGAACAAAATATCGATAGTTTCGGGGCGCTTGGTAGCGTCTGAGAGGTTCAGCAAAAGCCGATGAGGCGAATGGTCATGGTATGCGGGTGATTGCGCAATCACCGGATCCTTTGGCGAGGATGCACACCATGACCGGCAAGAAGGTTAAGTCCGGAACAATCGACGTGA
>JAFASL010000527.1 GCA_019244535.1 Alphaproteobacteria bacterium | reverse complement strand
GTCGGCCGCCGCCGGCGGAGCGAACAGCGCCGTGGCCACAGCGAACGCGGCAGTAAAGCCGTAAAATTTGGGAAATCTTGATTTGTACGCCATGCTTTCCTCCCCTTAATGGTGTGTGCATAAGTTCAACTCTATTCTTTATCCTCCTGCAGTGTGCGAAGGTTGCTGTTGGAGCTGCCTAGTTCAGGTGCACGTATTCGTAGGCGAGGCCGAGATTGTTGATGCCGCCGTCGGGCGGCGCAATCCAGCCGGCGAATTTGCCCGGTTCGGTTACGCGCTGCATCAGGCTGGCGACAAAGGCGCGATCCTCCTCGGAGGGCAGCCAGTCGTATCGGCGGGCGCTCCATTCTTCCGCGATAATGGGCTTGCCGTCGGGGGTGGTGTGGATGCCGGTCCAGGCGCCGACCGACCGGTGGAAGCGCAGGCTCGGCAGGACGAGCCGGAAATCCTGGCCGGCGTCGCGGATCAGCCGGTTCCAGCGTTGCACGCCGATGTCGCAATCCTTGACATAGGCGAGGCGCGATACCTCGTTCATCGCGCTGCGCGTCGGGACCTCTTCGGGGATCACTCCGCCTTTCCCGTCGGGTAATTCGATCGGCAATCGGCCGGCACCGAGGTGATCGGAGAAGCGCGCCTCGTCCGGCCGGCCTTTGAGACCCGTCGCAAAATAGCTCGCCGCGTTCGAGGAAATCTCCGCACCGAACAGGTCGACCGACGAGCTGAACCAGAAGTTAATGTAGCGCTGCAGGGTCTGCAGATCGATCGCGCCGGCGTTGCGCACCGCTGCGGGGTCGTCCGTCGCGATCTCGCTCATAACCTTTAACGTCCGCTTGATGATCCGGGTGATCCCGCTGGCACCGGTGAACATGTGGAAGGCTTCTTCGGCCAGCATGAAGCGGCAGCTGCGCGACAGCGGGTCGAACGCACTCTCGGCCAGGCTCTTCAATTGGAACCGTCCGTCGCGGTCGGTGAAGTAGGTGAACATGAAAAAGCTGAGCCAATCCTCGATCGGCTCGTTGAAGGTGCCGAGAATCCGCGGCCTGTCCTGGTCTCCCGAATGGCGAGTCAACAGCTCTTCGGCCTCCTCGCGGCCGTCGCGGCCAAAATAGGCGTGCAGCAGATAGACCATCGCCCACAGATGCCGGCCCTCTTCGACATTGACCTGGAAGAGGTTGCGCAAATCGTAGAGCGAGGGGCAGGTGAGCCCGAGGCGGCGCTGCTGCTCGACCGAGGCTGGCTCGGTGTCGCCTTGCGTCACGATCAGGCGGCGCAGGCTCGAGCGATGCTCGCCCGGCACCTGCTGCCACACCGGCTCGTCGATCGCGTCGCCAAAACCGATGCGTCTGTCCGGCACCGGGTCGGCGAGAAAAATGCCCCAGCGGTATTCCGGCATCGCGACATGGCCATAGCTCGCCCAGCCGTTCTCGTCCGCGGTCGTGGCGGTGCGCAGATACACATCGGCGCCGCCAAACGAGCTCGGCCCCATTTCCCGCCACCAGTCGAGAAACCGCGGCTGCCACTGCTCGAGGGCGCGCTGCAATGCCCGGTTGTCGGCGAGGCCGACATTGTTCGGGATCCGCTCGTAGTAGTCGATCGCCATTCCCTTCCCCCTACACCCGCTCCCAGTCGAACCGCGGCCGCGCGCCGCTGCCGTAGCGTTTCAATGCACCCTGATCGCCGGTTGCGTTCGGGCGCGTAAAGATCCAGTTCTGCCAGGCCGAGAGCCGCCCGAACACCTTGGTCGCGACAGGTTCAGGGCCGGCAAAGCGCAAGCTCGCCTCCATTCCGGTCAGCGCGTCGGGCGACAGGCTCGCGCGTTCTTCGATGGCGAGCCGGATTTCATCGTCCCAGTCGAGTTCGTCAGGCGCGAAGGTGACGAGACCGTGTTCGAGCGCGGCTTGGGCATCGAGCGGCTCGCCCGCTAGTCGCTCGAGCGCCCCAGCCCGGGTTTCGTCATTGAATCGGGCCGCCAGCCGCGTGCGGCCGTTCACCATTTCGAGACCGCCGAAATTGAGCGCGGAAAGTGCAATCTGCGGACCCTCGGCAAGCATGTAACTGCGGTCGGCGGCAAGGCTCAGTTCCGCGAGGCTACCGGCAAAGCACGAGCCCTCGTCGATGACCGCAAAAAAACTGCGTGAAGAGACGTCGAGGCGCTGCAGAGCCCGGCGCAGGAAACCG
>JAFASL010000515.1 GCA_019244535.1 Alphaproteobacteria bacterium | reverse complement strand
GGCGTTGATGACCTCGAGCTCCTTGGTCAACAACGTGCCGGCGTGAAATTCGATCTCGAGACCGCCCTCCGCGCGCTTGTTGATTGCATCGGCCATCTCGACAAACGCGACGGCGGAAGATTCGGGAGGCGCCACGATGTGGGCCATCACCAGCTTTTTCGGCGCTGTCTGGGCAAAGGCTGGAGCCCGGCCAAGGGCCAGAGCGCCGGCGAAGCCGCCGCCGGTCTGCAGCAGGAAGCGGCGCCGGGTGGCGGGCGGCGGGCTTTCGGTCACAGGCGTTTCTCCCTAGAGTTTTGGGCGGCGGATTGTGACAGGTATCGCGGTCGCCCGGAAGGCGGCTCGGCCTTATGGCACCGGCGTGGCTGCTGCCCGACTGACTTGAGGCTGATTCACAGTTGGAGGGGCGGCAGATCGACCCAGCGCCGCTCGCGGTCGCTCCGGTAGCAGGCCTCGGCGAGCTGCACGCTCTTGGCGCCTTCGAGGAAGGATGACGGGAATGCCGCGTCTTCGGCGACATGTTTCAGGAACATTTCCCAACCGGCGCGATAGCCGTTGCGCAATGGTTCGACATCCGGCATTTCCTGCCATTGCTGGTCGAACACCATCGGCTGCGGCCGCTCGGCGTCAAAGAACGGCTTCGGGGTCGCCGCTAGCGGCTGCACAAAGCAGCGGTGCAGCCCGCATACGGCCGAGCCCTGCGTGCCGTCGACCTGGATCTGCAAGAGGTCGTCGCGCTTGACACGGCTGGCCCAGGATGAGCTGACCTGCGCCACTGCGCCGCCCGCCAGCTCGAATATTGCAAAGGCGGTATCCTCGACATCGACCCGGTAAGGATTACCGTTCTCATCGCGACGTTCGGGCAGTGCCGTCATATGCCGGCACGAGACTGCCTTGATCTCGCCCAGCAAGCGGTCAAAGACGTAGCGCCAATGCGCAAACATATCGAGGATTAGACCGCCACCCGTCGCCTTGCGATAATTCCAGCTGGGCCGCTGCGCCGGGTAGGGCGCCCCGTCGAACACCCACCAGCCGAAATCGAGCCGCACGGAGAGCACCCGGCCAAAGAAACCCGTTTCGTAGAGCTTGCGCAATTTGACGAGGCCGGGAAGGAACAACTTGTCCTGCACGACCCCGTTTTTCAGGCCGGCGCGCTCGGCGCGGCGCGCCAGATCGAGCGCATCCGCCAATGTTTCGGCAAGCGGCTTTTCGACATAGAAATGCTTGCCGGCGTCGAGCGCCGCTGCGATACGCGCCGGCCGGCCCCCAGTCGCGCTCGCATCGAAATAGACCGCGATGTCGGGGTCGGCCAGACAAACGTCGCGGTCGGTGCTCCATTCAAGTCCGCCATTCGCCGCGGCCAATGCGGCGAGCTTTTCGCGGTTGCGGCCGAGCAATATCGGCTCGGGCACGAGGCGGTCGCCATTGGCGAGCGGTAGCCCGCCTTCGCTGCGCAACGCCATCAACGACCGCAAATGCTGCGTGCTGCCGAGGCGCCCAGTGGCACCCTCGACGGCAACCCCGAGCCGGCGAATGGCCATCCTACCGCGTCGCCGCGACGAGAGCGTCATGCAGGATCTGCGGGATGCGATCGAGCACCTCGGGCGGCGTCATCAGCGGCGGGGAGAGGCAGATAGTATCGCCGATCGGCGGATCGGCGCTGCCCGCACGGATACGCGGGAGCAGCCCGCGCTTCAGGGCTTCGCGGGTAAACCCCGCGCCGAGCCCCAGAGCCGGCGATTTGGTGCTGCGGTCCGTAATCAGCTCGACGCCGCACATCATGCCGAGCCCGCGCACGTCGCCGACGACCGGCAGGTCGCGCAGAGTTTCGAGCCCCGCGAGCAGCCTGCGGCCCATTATCGCCGCGCGTTCGACAAGGCCTTCGCTTTCAATGATCTCGACATTGCGCAGGCCGACTGCACAGCAGACGGGGTGGCCCGAATAAGTTGCCGCGTGCATGAATTTGCGGTCGGCAGGCGCGCTCTCGATCGCGTCGTGCACGCGCTTTGACGCGATAACGCCTCCTAACGGCAGATAGCCGCTGGTCACCCCCTTGGCGAAGGAAACCAGGTCCGGCTCGACACCCCAGTGGCCGAGCGCGAACCATTTCCCGGTGCGGCCAAAGCCGGTGATCACCTCGTCGGCAATCAACAGCACGTCATGCCGGTCGCAGATCTCGCGCAGCCGCGGGAAATAGGATGGCGGCGGCACGATCACCCCGCCCGCTCCGATCACCGGCTCGGCGATGACCGCCGCCACGGTATTCGGCCCCTCGGTGAGGATTGCCTTTTCGACCATGTCGGCGGCGCCCACACCCGGCTCCTCATTGCCAGTCCAGCGATAGGCGTAAGGCGGCGGAACCTGAATGAAGCCGGGCACAAGGGGCCCGAACATTTTGTGGTAGGCCGCCATGCCGGTCGCGCTCATCGCCGCCATCGTCACGCCGTGATAGGCGTGAATGCGCGAGATGATCTTGGTCTTCTGCGGCTTGTCTTTGACCTTCCAGTAATAGCGCGCGAATTTGAACGAAGATTCATTGGATTCGGCACCCGCGGTCGTAAAATAGACGGCGGCCGAATTCGAATAGGCGTGGCGAACGATCTTCTCTGCCAGGCGGACGGCCGGCTCGTTGGTGGCGCCGATATAAGCCGAGGCAAACGCGATCCGGCGCATCTGCGCCGCCGCCGCATCGGCCAGCTCGCCTCGGCCATGACCGACATTGACGTTCCACAGCCCCGACAGCCCGTCGATGTATTCGCGGCCATCGGCATCGCGCAACATCGCACCCTTCCCCTCGACCACCACCAGCGGTTGCCGGTGATCGTCAGGATGATGCAATGGATGAACGACATAGCGCCGATCTGCTTCGAGCAGCTGGGTAGCGTCCATACTCCCTCCTATTCGCCAATCACATTCCTCTACCTTAGCGGTTCGGCAGGTCGAGTGGATAGATAGGCCGCCTGACCTTCTTGAATTGGAGCTGACTGTAGTCCGAGGTGCAGACGCCGACACCGGCGCAGTCGATCACCGCCTTCGCCATTTTGCCCAGCCCGGCGCGCCAATGGATGCGGCTTTTCAGCATCACATAGCGTTTCTGGCTCGGGTCGATGCCGAGGCTCAGCAGACAATTGAGGTCGGATGGCTCGAGATGACGCGAGATCAACACGATCTCCACCACTCCGGTGTCAAGCACCACCGCGGGCCCCATTTCCATTTGCACACCGCGTCCCATCGGTCCGCGATTGCGGTACCGGCCATTCGAGATGGTCTTGACCGTGCCGGTCACCCTGAGAGCGGGGCTCGCGGCGGGTATCGCCGGCATCGCCATTTTGCCGCCGATTGACAGCGTGACCTCGGAGCCGACCCCGGCGGCGATCGCCTGCTGCACCGCTTCCGGGTCATAGATCGCAAAGGCAGCGACGTCTTCGAGCCCCTGGCGCAGGATCTCGGCCAGCACAACAGTCGTATCCATTGTGCCGCCTGAAGCACAGTTGTCGTAATGGTCCAGCAATACTATGGGCCCCTCGCCTCCCGGCATTGCTTTAGCGCGCGCGATCGATTGCTGCAGCGCTTCCAGCTTGTAGACAAACGCCTCCCGCTCTACCCACGCCCGGTCCAGCAACTCGTCACGCAGCTCTTCGGCAAGCTTGCGGTCACCGTCGGTGACAACTACGGCACTCAGCCCGGCATTGGCGATGTCGGCATGCGGAAAGCCAGTGAAGAGGCTGGCAGCCAACGCGCCCTCCCCGCTCATCGCCGCGCAGCGCTGCTGCAATTCCTTGTTCGGGTGATCGTCGGTGCCTTGCCGCATGACATGCGGCAGCATCGGTACATTGCCCCAGGCCATGACCGGCTTCACCTCGCCGCGCATCGTGCGCAACAGTATTTTGCCGGCGAGCTTTGCGGTCTCGTAGGTATCGATATGCGGGTAAGTGCGATAGCCGGTGACGACGGTCGCATTGGCGATGACCTCGTCATAGAGATTGGCGTGCATGTCGAGCGAGACGGCGACCGGCGTCTTCGGGTTGATCGCGCGCAGACGTTTCAAGAACTGGCCTTCGCCGTCCTCCAGGCCCTCGGTGACCATCGCGCCGTGCAGATCGAGCATGATGCCGTCGAACCCGCCACGCGCCACCGCTTCGCAGATTGTGTCGGTGATGTGGAGGTAGGCCTCGTCCTCTACCGGGCGGCTTGGCGGCGCGCCGGCCGCGATCGGCAACACGATTTCCGCCCCTTGCCGCTCGGCGAGATCGAGATAGGCGCCGAGCCCCGTGCCGGTGCCGCGGAAGGCATGCATCGCCGCTTCGCCATAAAGCGGCCTGAACCGCTCGAGCGGCGTCGGCACCGGCGAGAAAGTGTTGGTCTCGTGCTTCATCATTGCGATCAGCAGGCGCATTTCTGGATCTCCGTGGGTCGGCAAGTTATGCCCGTTATGGACACGAACCGCAATTATGGCTATTCTGATAGCCATCGGGCGAAGGAGATGCGATGTGACCGCTTACAGCATTGCCGACGCCAAGAACCGGCTGCCGACCCTGATCGACAAAGCTCTCGCCGGTGAAGAGGTGATCATCACGCGGCGTGGCAAGCCTGTCGTCGAGCTCAGACCCACCGGAAATCGACCGGAACCGCCGGTCGGAAGCGACGAGTGGCTGTTTGAGCGAACACGCTCGCGCCCGCGTGTCAACCTAACGTCGGTCGAGCTTCTCAACCTGATCTATGAGCCGGATGAAGATTGAGGATCTACCTTGATGCTAGCGTTCTGATAGCGCTTCTCGCGGAGGAGCCGACAAGCGGCGCGGTCCGTCGGTTTCTGAGGGCCCATCGCGAGGATCGGCTAATCAGCGATTTCGCGGCGGCCGAA
>JAFASL010000458.1 GCA_019244535.1 Alphaproteobacteria bacterium | reverse complement strand
CGCCATCACCGCGGCGACGGTTGGCACAATCTGCAGCAGGCCGTGCGTCTGGGGTCGCGCAAATCCCTCGGCAACTATGTGATCGAGTAGGGCGCGCAACGGCGCCCAGTAGCCGTCGATATCGACGAGCAGGATCGGCTTGTCGTGAAGCCCGAGCTGCTTCCAGCTGATGGCCTCGAACATTTCGTCGAGCGTGCCGATGCCGCCCGGCAGAATGGCGAACGCATCCGCGTTCTCCGCCATCAACCGCTTGCGGTCGTGCATGGTCTCGACAACGATCAGCTCCGTCGCCCCTCGATGCGCCAATTCTGCATCTCGCAGCCGCGATGGGATTATCCCGATCACTTCCCCGCCGGCGGCCAACGCGGCATCGGCCAGCAGGCCCATGAGCCCGACACGGCCGCCGCCGTAAACCAGCCCTATTCGCGCCGCCGCAAGACGAGCACCGAGCTCGCTCGCCGCCTCCCGGTACTGCCCGTCGACCTCGCCGGACGAGCCGCAATACACGCACAGCCTTCTGATGCTCGGCATCCGCATTCAGATCCGGAAGAAGAGTGGTGATGATTGCCAGCGCATCTGCCGAGGCATACACTGGGTTGCGGGGATATTCGACGATTTTCGCGAGGATTTGTGCGGCACGGCTATCTCTTCGGCTCAGCTGTCGCGGTACTGCTGGTGGGCGCCACTCTCGGCCTGCTTCTGCCGCGGCGGGAAGCCCCTGCGCCGCGGAAAGCGGATACTCCAGCGGCGCTGTCGCAGAGCCCCAGCTTACCGGCTGAGGATCGCGCCGAAACCGGCGCCGCGTCGCAAGGATCGGCGACCGTTGCGCCGAGTTTCGATATCGTCAAGGTTGGCCCGAGCGGAACTGCCGTCATTGCCGGTCGCGCCGAGCCGGGCAGTAAAGTGACGATCCGCGATGGCGACAAGGTGATCGGCGAAGTCATGGCCGACCGCCGCGGCGAATGGGTGCTCGTGCCAGGTCAACCCATGGGCCCGGGCGATCGGTTGCTCTCGCTCGAGGCGTCCGGCCCAAAGGGCGGCGCGACGGTCAGATCGGATGAAGCCGTCGCATTGTCGATCAGTCCGTCCAAACCGGGCGGAAAGGAAGAGACGGCACTTGCGGTCGTTTTGCCAAGGGAGGGCGGCGGCGCGGCGCGAGTGCTGCAGCGCCCCGGCAGTCCGCCGCCCGGTACCGAGGGTGCGGCTTCTGCCGACAAGTTTCCGGCATTGTCGATGGATACGCTGGAGTACGATGATCAGGGCCGGGTCGTGCTGTCGGGACGAGCCGCACCGGGGACGACGGTGCAAATCTATGCCGCCAACCAGCCGCTGGCGACGGCAACGGCGGATGCTGCCGGAGAATGGTCGGCAAAGTCATCTCGAGCGGTCGGCCCCGGCCGTCTCGAGTTGCGCCTCGATCAGCTGGGGAAAGGCGCTCACGTCGTGCAGCGGATCGTCGTGCCCTTGGCGCAAACCGCCGCCGTCCAGCTGTCACCGGGACAAAGCTACACCGTGCAGCCCGGCAACAATCTTTGGCAGATATCCCGGCGCGCCTATGGCGTCGGCACGCGCTATCTGATCATTTATTCCGCCAATCTCGGCCAGATACGCGATCCCGAGCGCATTTATCCCGGTCAGGTTTTCAAATTGCCGAAATCCTGAAGCTTTCGGCTACGGAGAGCGTTCCGAGTGGCGTTTCGCCCAAGGGCGCTGGCGCGCCAGTTCGACAAACCTAGTGCGCTGTTCCGGTGACAAATTTGCAAGAAACGACAAAGTGATCGGCGCTAACTCGTGCATGAAGCCGCGGCGAGTTCGTCCTGCTTCATCGAACAGCTGCACCACTGTCGCCGCATCGGCGTTGGGCTGAGCGACTTCGGACCACGCTTTGCTCATCAACGGGTCGACCGCCGCGTGCATCGCCTGCATGTTGGCGCGCACGGCCCCCGAATACTTGACGAAAGCATCCTTTTGTTGGGGATCGAGCTGCAGCTGCGTCCCTATCCACTCCAGCCGCTCCTCCGCGTAAATCGGCGGAAGATTGTCGCGGAAGCGGCTCCACAGGAAAGCGCCGACAAAGAACAGATTGATCGCCAACGATACGACCAGCAGCAGCCAGAAGAAGTGCTGCCGTTGGTTGTTACGCGCTGCCAATGAGGCGACGGTCACGTCCGCACACCCTCGCCCAGATCACGCAGAAAGCCCGGGGCAGGATCGAATAATTCGGGCAGCAAAGTCGTGTCGTTGGTCGGTTGCGGCCCGACCAGCGCACGCGACGTATCGCTGCCCATCGCAAAGCCGAGCCAGCTAGCCAATGCCAAGGCCGCCGCAACGCTTCCCCATTCGGCAAACACCTCGATTGCGCGGCGGCCGGGCCGGGGGGTGAACGGGATGACACGAGCGGGGCCGGCCCCGACACCGACATCCGGCAATATCGCAACGGCGCGCGCGATGATCTGCTCAAGCCCGGCCAAGGCCGGTTCGACGCCGGCGAGCGCGCGTGCCGCCCTTACATCCGCCGAAGCCTCCCCATCATCCGCGAGAAGAGCCACGACCCGTTCGCGCTCTTCCACATCGAGGCGGTCATCGGCATATGCGGCAAGGTCGAGAAGTCGCGCCGCCTCGTCCTCGGGAGCGTCCATTGCACGGCATCGCTGCCATAGGCGGCGATCCGCCGGGTTCGGTCCGTGTTCTGGTTCTTCGTTTCGCATCATCGCAACATTATCTTCCCTGTTTACGCGGCGGACGGCCGGAGCATCCCCGCAACCGACACGTTCATTCGACCTCGGCCCGGAAGTGGGCGCGCAGCTTGACCATCGCCTTATGGTGAGCACTGCGGACGGTCTGGGGGTCGATCCCGAGCGCGAGGGCAATCTCGGAGACCTCCATCTCACGGTCATACAACATCGTTAAAATTTCCCGTTGCCGGGGCGACAGCAGAGCTTCCGGGAGCTTGAGTTTGCGTACCGGTTCAACCGGATCAATCGCCAGCCGTCCCTCCGGCACCGTTTCGATCGGCACCGAGGTCGGCCGGTGCCGGCGCATTGCGTCTCGCGCCGTGCTGCGCGCAACGATCGTCAGCCAGGTGGACAGACCGGCACGAGACGCGTCGTAGCTGCGCAGCAGGCGGAAATCATCTTTGCAGAGCCGCAGAAACACCTCCTGCGTCAAATCCTCCACCTCGGCCGCCTCGCGCGCGACGCCGCGCACCGCGGCAACAATGAGGCCCGCATATCGCCGGACAAACGCTTCCCACGCCCCACTGTCGCCCCGCAGAAGCCCGTCCAGATTGCTGTTCTTCGCCAATCAGGAGGCCCCATCCCCGCTCGGCCCGGCTGCGTGGTCAGGTGAGTCCGGCAAAAAAGTCGTTCCCCTTGTCATCGATCACGATGAAGGCAGGAAAATCCACGACCTCGATCCGCCAGATCGCCTCCATTCCGAGTTCGGGGTATTCCACGACCTCGACCTTGCGAATGCAATCCTGGGCGAGGCGGGCCGCCGGTCCGCCGATCGAACCGAGGTAAAACCCGCCGTGCTTGCGGCAGGCGGCCCGAACCTCGGCGCCGCGGTTCCCTTTGGCGAGAGTGACGAAGCTTCCCCCCGCGGCCATGAAGGCATCGACATAGCTGTCCATGCGCCCGGCCGTCGTGGGTCCGAACGACCCCGAGGCGTATCCCTCGGGCGTCTTGGCCGGCCCCGCGTAATAGATGGGGTGGTTCCTCACATAATCGGGCAACCCGTCACCGCGGTCGAGCCGCTCCTGCAATTTGGCATGTGCGATGTCGCGGGCGACGATCAGCGGACCGGTCAAGCTGAGGCGAGTTTTGATCGGATATTGCGAGAGGGTACGGCGCACCTCTGACATCGGGCGGGCGAGATCGACCGGGATTACCTCGCCGCCGAGCGCCGCGGCATCGATGTCGGGCAGGAAGCGGGCCGGGTTGGTTTCGAGCTCTTCGAGAAAGACGCCGTCAGCGGTAATCTTGCCGAGGATCTGGCGATCGGCGGAGCACGAGACACCAATGCCGATCGGCAAACTCGCGCCATGCCGCGGCAGCCGGATCACCCGCACGTCGTGGCAGAAATACTTCCCGCCAAACTGCGCCCCGATACCGAGGCCGCGAGTCAGTTCGAGCAGCTCCTGTTCGAAGCCGCGGTCACGATAAGCCTGCCCATAACGGTTACCTTGCACCGGCAGAGCATCGAGAAAACGGCAGCTTGCGAGCTTCACTGTCTTCAGATTCATCTCGGCCGAGGTGCCGCCGATGACGACTGCGAGGTGGTAAGGCGGACAGGCGGCGGTGCCGAGCGTCCGGATCTTCTCGTCGAGGAACTTCAGCAGCGATTTCGGGTTCAGCACTGCCTTCGTCTGTTGATAGAGAAAGCTCTTATTGGCCGAGCCGCCGCCCTTGGCGATAAACAGGAACTTGTATTCGTCGCCCGGCTCGGCGTAGAGGTCGATCTGAGCCGGCAGATTGTCCCCGGTGTTGACCTCCTCGTACATCGACAACGGGGCCACCTGGCTGTAGCGCAGATTGGTTTCCGTATAAGTGCGTCTGATACCTTCGGACAATGCCGCCGCGTCGTCCGCACCAGTCCAGACCTGCTGCCCCTTCTTGCCCATGACAATCGCCGTGCCGGTGTCCTGGCACATCGGCAGAACCCTGCCGGCCGCAATATTGGCGTTTTTGAGCATGTCGAAGGCGACAAACTTATCGTTTGCCGATGCTTCCGAGTCATCGAGGATCGCACGCAGCTGCGCGAGGTGACCCGGGCGCAGTAGGTGAGCACAATCGACAAACGCCTCGCGGGCGAGCAGGGTCAGCGCCACCGGGTTTACCTTGACGACGCGCTCGCCGCCAAAATGCGCCGTCGAAACGTGATCGCCGGTCAGCTTGCGGTAGGATGCAACATCTGGCCCGAGCGGGAAAAGTTCGTGATAGGCGGCCTCGCTCATGCATCGCTCCGCGCTGCAGTTTTTCGCAGAATCGCCGTTTCCGCGCCCGCGTCAAGCGAGCCGCGCCGAGGCTAGCGCTTGCGGAATTTATCGAGGGTGACGACCTCGGCGGCGGGCCGGGCGGGTTTCGCCGGCTCGGGTGGCGCGATTTGTACGGGAAGGGCGGTCGGTTCGTCTGGGGGCGCCGCGGGAACTTCGAACTTGAGCCCGAAATTGACTGACGGATCGGCGAAGGTGGTAACCGCGCTGAACGGGATCTTCAGCCGCTCCGACCGGCCCTGAAAGCTCAGATTGATCGAAAACGCGTCATCGCCGACTTCGAGCGCCCGATACTGGTGCTGCAATACGATCGTCATCTCGTCCGGGTATCGGGCTACGAGGTAATTCGGGATCCCCACTCCCGGCGCGCCCGTGCGAAACGTGACATAGAAATGATGGTCGCCGGGTAGTCCCTCGCGTGCCGTCCGCGCCAGCGCTTCG
>JAFASL010000421.1 GCA_019244535.1 Alphaproteobacteria bacterium | reverse complement strand
AGACCGAATCTGGACGCCTTTCGGCCAGACGCCGAACCGCGACCTCGCCGCGGGAGCCGTCGCAGGCATTGCGACGGCGCTGGTCGGCATGGCGGGGCCACCGGTGCTGATCTACCTGTTGCTGGCCGGAACGGCCGGCCAAACCGTGCGAGCGACGCTTCTTGCGTTCTTTGCGCTGTCGTACGGAATCACGGTTGCCTCTCATGCCGGAACGATTGGCATCTCCAGCTCCACCTGGGCCGCCGCCGCTATTCTCGCGCCTTTCGCTTTGCTTGCCGGCCTTGTCGGGAGGCCTCTCGGCGACCGGCTCGGAGCCAACGGCTTTGCCCTGTTGGCGATCGCGCTGCTTGCCGTCGCCGGGTTTTACACCGTGATTGCCGCCGGCGTGGGTTTTGCTGCCCGACACTCATGAAAAGCTTGCGGAAGTTCCCAAAGATCGGATTCGGAGCCGTGACGCGAAAGCGAAAAATCAATATAATCGGCGCTGGTGAGCGAGGCTACCCGGCGACGTTCGCCTGGTTTGATCGGGTAATGCGGCCGGTTTCGCGAACCGCTGTCGATAAGTACTGCGAAGGGGTGGGTGAGATCATGATCGGCCCTCCGGGTTTGCCCAAATACGGACGCCGGGTCTTTGCGTTTGCTGCCCCAAAGCGGAACCGATCGCGGCAAAATCAGCATGCTTGGAAATGGGTGACCGGCCTCTATCTTGCCGGCGTCCTGGCGCATTTTAGCCACCACATGGTCGCCCTGCCCGACGGCAGCAATCCGTCGAGCGAGGCATTCATGAGTGCCCCGGTCAGTCTGGTCTGGCCGGCCGACCTGATGAAAACCCTGATCACCCTCGTCTGAGCCGCGCCGCAAATTCGGCATCGGGGCGGCGTCGATCGCTCTTAGCCCTACTTCCGCGTGGGGCTGCGGGAGTATAAGCCGAGTGCTTGCGGACAGGGGGAAGCACGATGCGAACCGCGATAATATTGGGAATGGGTTTAACGCTGGCCTTTGCTGCCCCAGGGGAGGCCGCCAAAGGGCCAGGAAAGGCGGCTCCAGGATGTTCGGCAATCAGATTTCGCTCGCTCCCGCCGGGCACACCCGACGGTGACCAACCTGCCGGCATGTACAAATCTCGGCATGGGCGCCTCGAGTTGCGTGCCGAGGTCAAGCAGGGAACTCCGGTGGGCTATTACGTAACCTCCGCGGGCAAGCGGATCGGCGCCGTTGATTCCAGTCTGCCGGAAGCCGCAATGACCTGCGCCGCGGCAAAGAAGATGCCAAAACCCGACAGTCCCGGCTCTTCCTGCACAGGCCAGCGGTTCACCGTTGTCGTCGCCCATGCCGGCGATCAGCGCTTCGCGCTCCTTTACGGCGAGGACGGCGGCAGCTGGCATTTTTGTTCGGCCGGCCAATTCTAGCCGGGCGGTTCGACTCGAAAGGCGGCGGCGTCAGCGGGCTGCGAGCAGCGACATCGCGATCAGGTCGACCGGCCAGAACAAGGCGGCGGAAAAAGCGACGGCGACCTCGGAGACCTCGATCGCTTCGTTTCCGGTGCGCAGATTTTCGACCAGGTGGAAGGCGAAATCACCGCTGGCCGCGAGCCCGTAGAGCAGCAGCGCTGCCAACCATGCCGGTTGATATTTACCCCGTGTTTTAGACGACTCTAACGTTCTTGAACTGCCACGGATCATCGCGGTCGAGATCTTCCGGAAATAGGCTCTCACGGCTATCGAGCGGCGTCCAGTCGCCGTACACCCCGACGACCTCGCCGAGATACGGCCGAGCGATCTCAAGGACGCGCCTGAAATCCATCTCTTCGGGCTCGACGATGCCCTCCCGCGGCCGCTCGATCGCCCAGACGATGCCACCCAGCACCGCGGCGGTAACCTGCAGAGAGGTTGCACTATTGTGCGGCGCGACCCGCCGCGCTTCGGCGATCGACAGGCGCGAACCGTACCAGTAGACACCTTTGGCCGGCCCCATCAGAAGCACGCCCAGTTCGTCTATGCCTTCGATGATTTCTTCCATCATCAGCCGCCTGCGCTGTTGCAGCTGAAAGTTTCTTCCGGCGAATTCGTGCAGGCTCAATACCGCGCCATCGCAGGGATGATAGGCATAGTGACAGGTCGGACGGCAGCGGACCGTGCCGCCCTCCCTCACGGTCAGGTAATCGGCGATCGAGATCGACTCGCCGTGGGTGATCAAAAACCCGTGATACGGTCCCTCGAGCGGGGTCCAGCTGCGCACCCGAGTGGCCGCGCCGGGCCGCAGCAGATATATCGCTGCTCCGCAGCCAAAATCATGGCGGCGGCCATCCGGCGGAAAATGCCGCTCGTGCGTCCCCCAGCCGAGCTCGGCCGGCTGTGAGCCTTCGCTGACAAAGCCGTCGATCGACCAGGTGTTGACAAACTCGCCGGGCTCTTTCGGCAGGGTCGAAACTTGCGTGTCGCGCTCCGCGATGTGGATCACCTTGACGCCGAGCGTCTCAGCGAGACGGGCCCATTCGGCGCGTGTTGCCGGGGCTGTGCCGCCCAAGCCGGTGTCGATCGCGAGATCGATCAATGCCTGTTTGACAAAATGCGAGACGAGACCGGGATTGGCGCCGTGGGTCAAGACCGCGGTTGGGCAGCCGGAGGAACGGCCGCGGAGCACCAGTGCGCTTTCGCGCAATGCGTAGTTGGAACGCGCCGATGGCGACAGGCCGGGATCAGTATAGCCGCCGGGCCAAGGCTCGATGCACGTATCCAGATAGAGCGCGCGCCTTTCCTGACAAAGCTCGATCAGCGCGACGCTCGAAACGTCAACCGAGACGTTGAGGAGAAAGTCGCCCTCTCCGAGTTGCGGCTCGAGCAGGGCGCGGTAGTTGCTGCGGGTCAGCGCGGTCTCGATGAAACGGATCCCATACTCGGCTGCGACATCGTATCCGCGGGGCTCGGCCGTGAGGATTGTGATTCGCTCCGTGGCGATGTCGAGGTGCCGCAGCAGCAAGGGCAGAACGCCCTGTCCAATGCTGCCGAAGCCGACAATGACGAGGCGGCCGGGAAAAGCGACGTGCTTCTGGTCGAGCATGGCGGTCGGCGGATGATCGGACTAACCCGCCGGCTAACGTCGCCGATCGGCGATAGGATTACAACCGTCCGTCACCTGAGCTAATGTGTGCGCGCTCGTGAGGGAGATGGCACTGAATGCGGAAGCTGGCTACGGCGCTCGCGGTGGGCGCATTGCTTGCGGCGGGTCCCGCGCTGCCCCAGGTGAAAAGTGGCAAGGGGGGCGGCTATGAGCAGCTCAACCTGTTCAGCGAGGCTTATGACCGCATCCGGCAGGATGCAGTCGAGCCGGTTGGGGAAGGAAAACTAATCGGCGCCGCGATCGCCGGCATGTTGTCCGGGCTCGACGCCCGCTCGGCTTACATCAGCGAAGCTGCGTACCGGGCAATGCAGGCGCCGGCGAATGAGGACCAGGCGAGCGTTGGTCTCGTCGTAACCATCGACAACGCGCAGCTAAAGGTGATCGCGCCGCACGACGGCTCACCCGCGGCGCGGTCTGGAATAAAGCCGGGAGATCTCGTTTTCGCGATCGACAAGGACCCGACCTACGACCTGACCCTCGGCGAGGCGGAGCAGAAGCTCCGCGGCCCGGTGGGTAGCGAGGTGGAGCTGAGCCTGCGGCGCGGAAATCAGGCGCCGATCAAGGTAGCGGTCAAGCGCGAGCGCTATAAAGTCGAAACGGTGACCGCTCGTCTCGAGGGAGAAAATATCGGCTACCTCCGCGTCGCCGGCTTCGACGATGGGACTGCTGCATCTCTCACCAGTGCAGTGCAGGATCTCCGGCAGAGGGCCGCCAACAAAGTGATCGGGTTTGTTTTAGATCTGCGCAACAATCCCGGCGGGAGTTTTGATGCGGCGGTCGCCGTAGCCGACGCCTTCATCGACAAGGGCGACATCGTAGTTGTCAAGGGACGCAGGCCCGGCAGCATCAAACGGATCAGCGCTACCCCGGGCGATATCGCTCAGGGGGTACCGATCGTCGCTCTCATTAATGGCGGGACCGCCCGGGAGGCTGAACTGGTCGCCGCCGGATTGCAGGATAATCGGCGGGCGGTGCTGCTCGGGACGAAGAGCTTTGGCGAGAGCTCGATCGAAACCTTAATTCCGTTGCAGGGAAACGGTGCGATCCGGCTGACCACCGCCCGGTTCATGACGCCGAGCGGCCAGAGAATTCAGGGTAAAGGCCTCACCCCCGATCTGACGGTAATGCCGTTGAAGCTGGCGAAGCTTCCTCAGGGAGAACGGCTTCGCGAAGCCGATCTTCGCGGCGCGTTGAAGAACACCGACCCGGCCGCAGCGGGCTCGAAGGATTCGGGCGGCAAACCGGCTGCAGCCAAGACTGGTCCTGTTGCTCCGGACACGGCTCCCTCGCTCGCCACCGCTGATATTGGCTCCGCAGCCGACGAGCAGCTCGGTCAGGCGGCAGACGTGCTGCGCGGGTTGGCCCTGGTCAGCGGTCGCGCGGGCTAACAAAAGTGAGCCGCGACGGGCCGCGGTTTCTGGTGCTGGGCGCCGGCGCGGCAGGCGGGTATTTCGGCGGACGCCTTGCCGAGGCGAAGGCCGATGTCACCTTTCTCGTACGCCCGGCGCGCGCCGCAGCACTCAACGAGCACGGGCTGGCGATCGAAAGCGCGTTCGGCGATCTAAGAATGCCCGTCCGAACAGTGACCGCCGACACCCTCAGCGGGTTTTTCGACACCGTATTGCTGACCGCAAAGGCCTACGACCTCGAGCCCGCAATCGCCGCGATCCGGCCGGCGGTCGGCCCGGAAACGGCAATATTCCCGGTGCTCAACGGTCTCGGGCACCTGGACCGGCTCGATGCGGCTTTCGGCCGCGAGCGCGTCCTTGGCGGTGTCGCTTATATCGCGGCGACGATGACCGCAGAGGGAACCATTCGGCATCTCAACCGGATCCAGGGCATCGCCTTCGGCGAGCGCTTCGGGGGGATCAGTTGCCGGGTCGAGGACATTGCCCGAGCCTTCGCCGCGACACCGGTCAACGCCCTGGCGAGTCACAGCATCATGATCGACATGTGGGAGAAGTTCGTCATGATCAGCTCCCTCGCCGGCGTGACTTGCCTCATGCGCGGATCGGTCGGCGACATCCTCGCCGCTGATGATGGCGAGGACTTGATGCTCGAAGCGTTGGCGGAATGCGAGGCGGTGGCGGCTGCCTCGGGGTTCCCCTCGCGCCCCGAGCACCACGAGCAGTGCCGCGCTATGCTGACCGAGCGGGGGAGCAGCTTCAGCGCCTCGATGCGGCGCGACCTCGAGGCGGGATTGCGCACGGAGGGTGAGCAGGTTCTCGGCGATATGCTGCGGCGCGCCCGCGGTAACGGAATCGTTACGCCGCTGCTGCAGACTGCGGTCTGTCACCTTCAGGTCCATGAACGCCGCCTGGCTGCGCGCTGAAGGGTTCGGGCTGGGATCCGGCGCCGGGCATTTTTTGGACGGACAAGCTGCGATAGCAACGACGACCCCTCGCCGCCATCGCTGCAATGCGCTATGTCGAACGTGCCGAGTGGCCAAATATCAGGACTGTCTTTTACGATGAGCCTTTAGAACGTGTTGCAATCATTCTTGGATGTCGAACGGCGGGGCCATGCGAAAACCCACAGCCGCGGAGCCACTCGGCCGCATTCGCTCGGAGCCGCCGAGGGCCATTCGGTTCGCGTAGTAACCTACAACATTCATACCTGCGTGGGGGTAGACCGGCGCTATGACCCGGGACGCATTGCCGCGGTACTGCACGAAATCGACGCCGATATCGCCTGCTTGCAGGAAGTCGACGCTCGCCGCGGCACCGGGCGGTACGCCGATCAGTGGGCCTATCTGGGCGAGGCGACCGGATGCCGGGCCATTTTCGGCGCGGGCGTGCATGTCGAGAATGGACGCTTTGGCAACGCAATCCTGACCCGTCTTCCGGTCCTGGCAGCACAATCGATAGACCTTACCGTCGCCGGCTATGAGCCCCGTGGAGCGATCGACGCCGACCTTTTGCTAGGCGATCGGGTGCTGCGCGTGATTGCGACGCATTTTGGCCTGCGCGCCGGAGAGCGGCGGTTGCAGGCGAATCGGCTCATGGCGGCGCTCGGCGGACGCTTACCGCGGCAGCGGTGCGAAGCCGACGCGGTGCTTCTGATGGGCGATCTTAACGAGTGGCGCGGCCGCACCGGCGCCATCCGCGTCTTCGATCGGCGGCTTGGGCCGAGCGCTGCCGAGCGGACCTTCCCGTCCTGGCTGCCGGTGCTCGCACTCGACCGGATTTATGCCGACGGGCCCGCGGTGCTGCGCGACATCGGCGTCTATCGCAGCCCCCTCGCGCGACTCGCCTCCGACCACCTGCCGCTGATCGGCAATCTGTGTTGGGACGGCCACGCGGCATGGCCGCGCGGGCAGTCGTACCCGCCGCGGCGCATTTCGAGACGAGCAATCAGCCGATCAAAGGCGTGGGCTCGACTACCTTGACCCGGCGCAGGTCCAAGCAGCCATATGCCTCCTAGGAAGAACCCGCTCGGCCTCAACGCGCTGCAGCTAAAGACCCTGACATTGCTGCAAGAACTTGCGCGGCTGTCGGGTTATTCCGGGACGGTCGAAGGGGAGGGCATCGTCGTGCGCCCACCGGACCCGCACGGCGATCATTTTCATCTCGGTGACGCCGTGGTGGCGACGCGCGACGCCAGCGGGTTTCGCAATCCGGCGGTCTGGGTGGCGCTCGAGCGCAAGGGGTTGATCCGCTCGACGTATCCGCACGAGGCGGTCGTGACGCCGCTCGGTCTCGACTACGAGACCGGGCTGCGCGAGACGATCCTGCACAAGGGCAGCCACTGAAGGCGCCTTACCAGCAGAGCCTCCAAGCGACGCCGACAGGTTTGTGCCCGCCCTTCCGCAGCGCAGTCTCGACACGCCGCAAGTTGGGAGCCTGCTCGCCCCCTAGGCCGAATTCGTCTGCGTGGATGCCGCCGGCGATCAGCAGGCTGTCGATCCCCGCTCCCGCTGCGCCGGAAATGTCGGTTCGCAGACTGTCGCCGATTGCGAGAATGCGCGAGCGCTCTCCGATCCGCAGCAGATCCAAGCAGGTGTCATAAACCGAGCGAAACGGCTTACCGTGCCAGCGAACGCGCCCGCCTGCCCCCTCGTACCATTTGGCCAAAGCGCCGGCACAGAGATGGAGCGTGCTGCCGCGCTGGACCACGAGATCGGGATTGGCGCACACCATCG
Source organism: Alphaproteobacteria bacterium (assembly GCA_019244535.1). Lineage (GTDB taxonomy): Bacteria > Pseudomonadota > Alphaproteobacteria > ATCC43930 > CGMCC-115725 > AP-15. Next base: position 6,402 of record JAFASL010000421.1, on the reverse strand, counting down.
GCAGGTCGTGCGCGAGCGACTCGCGCAGCAGGGGCTCGTAATCCTCGATCCGGTCTTCCCATCCGGCCGGCCCGGTATTGAGGATGAATTGAGCATCCCCCGGTGCGTCGACATACTCGAGGCCCAGACCCTCACGGATCTCAAGGTCGCGCTCGGAGCCGATATGCAGACACCGCCAGCCCAGCGCTGCATAAAACGGGTCGCCGCGCCCCTTGAGGTGTTGCCAGGCCTCTTCGCCCGACGACATGACGCCGTGATAGAGCCCGGTCGGCACGCCGATCGCAGTGATGCGGCGGATGACATCGTCGGCGCGGCGCGGCGCATTCGACAACAAAACGATTCGCTTGCCGGCGTCGATAAGCGACCGCAGGCAATCGATGCCCCCGGGCATCGGAGCGAGCCCGTCATGAAGCACGCCCCAAAGGTCGAGAATATATCCGTCGTAATTCGGCGCGAGCTCGTGCAGCCCGCAGATCAAGTTAACCGACATACGTCCCACAACGGCTGGTCATCACATGCCAATTTAGCAGGTCTCGAAATCGCCGAGTGGCGCCCGCGCAGAAATTTACTACCAGTGTTCTAAAAAGATCTCGCGTTTACTGAATGTTTCCTAACTTAACGGAACATGACCCTGATGCACGCGTTTTGTCGGTATACGTCCGGTGCAGCGGCACCCGCCCATCTGAACCAGATGGTAGTGGTCGAGGGCATGCTTCGGTGCGATGGGTCGGGATAGGGACGCTCGCTTTGGTAAGTGTCCTGGGCAAGAAGGCTCGGCACGGAGATTGCTGAGCTTCCGGCGCCGAGATGAGGAGGTCGTGTCGGATGGAACTGTTGGTCGGACCATTGCTGCAGCGAAATGGAGGGTATAGCTACGACACCTTTACCGCAGCGGATGGGTTGAGGCGCTCGTTTCGCTATCTGCAAATCGAGGCCGCCAGATACGACCAGCGCGCGCTGGTAGCCGAAGCGCGCCGGGACCCGCGGTGCGAGGTCCGCATTTGTGAGACGCAGGGCGAATTCGAGCAGCTCGTTCGAAAACCGAGCGCCGCCGGCGCAACTGCAGCTGAGCCGGGGAAACAGGATTAGAAAGGCGCGTCGGTGCCGATGGCTCGTGTGGCGCCACTCGAGTGCGCCGCGACAACGCCAGTGCCCACCGCTTCGGCGATAGAGGTAAAGCCCTCGGCGCGCAGGAGGTCGGCGAGACCCATCTTTATAGAAATCACGAGCCGAGGGCCCGCAAAAACAAGGGCTGTATAGAGCTGAACCAGAGAGGCCCCCGCCCGAATCTTTTGGTACGCATCCGCGGCGCTGGCGATCCCGCCGACGCCGATCAGCGGCAACCGGCCCCGAGTTAATCGATGGATGTCGGCCAGCAGCGCGGTCGACACCGCAAAGAGCGGGCGACCGCTCAGCCCGCCCGTTTCTCTCGCACAAGCGCTTACGATCTCGGCCGGCCGGTCTACCGTCGTGTTGGCTATGATCAGTCCGTCGATGCCCGCCTCTAAAGCAATCGCGGCGATGTCTTCCCGTTCCTCTCCGGCGAGGTCGGGTGCAATCTTGACCAATAGCGGCACCCCGCGCTTGCTCTCGTCGCGGGCCCGAAGCAGCGGGTCCAACAATGCCCGGAGGCTTTCTCGGCGCTGGAGTTCGCGCAGACCGGGCGTGTTGGGTGAGGAGATGTTGACCACAAGGTAGTCAGCCACTTTGGCAGTCCGGCGGATCCCTTCCGCATAATCGGCAACAGCATCGCCGGAATCCCGGTTCTTTCCGAGATTGACACCGATGATCCCGTCGTGGCGCCGCCGGCTGAGGCGATCGATCGCGGCACTGAGCCCGGCGCTGTTGAACCCCATGCGGTTGACGATGGCCTGATCCTCCTCGAGGCGAAAGAGGCGAGGTTTTGGATTGCCGGGCTGCGGCCGCGGAGTAACGGTGCCGATCTCGACAAACCCGAAGCCAAACTGCCCCATCGGCTCGAAGACTTGCGCATCTTTGTCAAAACCGGCGGCGAGCCCGACCGGGTTCGAAAAATCGAGTCCCCACAAACGCTGGGCCAGGATCGGTGGATCGGGTTCCCGGGCAGCGCGGTCGACCATCCACGAGCCCAGTCCCGCCTCGAGCGCCCGTACCGTCAAGGCATGCGCGGCCTCTGCAGGGAGCCGGCGCAACACCGGCCGGATAAGCGGATAAAGATCGGGCATGGCAACGCGTGAGAACGAAGCGGCGGATATGGTAGATCATAGCGCATGTCCCGACCCGACGATCGCGCTTCGCGGCGGGTTCTGGTGCCGCATGCGCCGGTGCTCGTCGCCGGCTTTCGGGAAGTGCTGTGGCTCGACCCCGACGGCGAGATCGAGGCGCTCTCTCCGGCGGATGCGCGCGGCCGCGTCGAGCGCGAGACGCCGATGCTGTGCCACGGTCCGGCCACCGCGCGCCGGCTCGATGCACCCGGGTTCCCCGCGCTCGATCTGCTCGAGCTCTTCGCGTTTGTGCATCCGGCGCGGTTTTGCGTGCCGACGCCGCGCGGCCTCACAGAGGCGCTCGGGCTGCCCGCGCCGCGTAACCCGCCCGAGGCTTGCGTCACACTTGCCACTGTCGCGCGCGCCTTGCTCAAAAAGCTGGCAGAAGAGGACGATCCCGAGCTGCGCGCGATTGCGGAGGTGATGGATCGCACCGGCTGGCTTTGGGGCCCTGCGGTGCTTTCCGCGCTCCCGCCGGCAGAAGCCTCGGCATCAAGCAAAGCCGCCGGCCTGCGCGTTTGGGCGCGGCTCGAAGAATGGTCGGAGCCGGCCCCGGCTCCGCCTCCCGGCAACGAACCGGTGGCCCCGGAGGAAGCTCGTTCGCGTCTTGCCGCGCTGCTGGGCGCCGCCGCCGAACCGAGACCGCAACAGGGCGACTACGCCGCGGCGGTCACGCCCGCCTTTGCTCCGCGCGACCAGCCCGACCGACCGCGCGCGGTATTGGCCGAAGCCGGGACGGGTGTCGGTAAGACCCTCGGCTATATCGCGGCGGCGAGCCTTTGGGCAGAGAAGAACCGAGCCTCCGTGTGGATCTCGACCTACACCCGCAATCTGCAGACCCAGATCGCCAGTGAGCTCGACCGTTTGTATCCCGAGCCCGGAAGCAAGGCCCGCAACGTCGTGATCCGCAAAGGGCGGGAGAATTTTCTTTGTCTGCTGAATTATGAGGACGCTCTCGGCGCCGCGATGGGCCGGCCCGGGCGGGCGGCCGGGCATTTGGGCCTCATCGCCCGCTGGATCGCGGCCAGCGAAGCGGGCGACCTAGTGGCGGGGGATTTTCCGGGCTGGCTTGCCGAACTCATCGGGCGCGGGCGGGTCGGCTGGCTGGCGGATCGCCGCGGTGAGTGCGTCCACTCGGCCTGCCCGCATTTTCGCCGCTGCTTTGTCGAAAAGAACATCCGCAAGGCGCGGCGGGCGCGCATTGTCGTCGCCAACCACGCGCTCGTCATGACGCAAGCCGCTCTCGGCGGGCTCGACGATGCCACGGTGCCTACCCGCTACGTCTTCGACGAAGGCCACCACCTGTTGGAGGCTGCCGACAGCGCCTTTTCGGTGCGCCTCTCAGGCCAGGAGGGACGCGAATTGCGGCGCTGGATCGTCGGCGCCGAGGCCGGCGGACGCTCGCGCGCAAGAGGCCTGCGGCGCCGGATCGGCGATCTCGTCGAGGGCGATGACGACGGCGCGAAGGGCTTGATCGACGCTCTCGCCGCCGCGCGCATCCTTCCCGGGAACGGCTGGGCGCAGCGCGTGGCCGAAGCGCGCGGCCATCAGGGCTTTGAGAAATTTCTCGTGCTGGTGCGCCAGCAGGTGTTGGCCCGCGCCGTGCTCGCCGACAGCGGGTACGGCCTGCAGGCGGAGGCGCGGCCGCCGGTTGAAGGGCTGGCCGATGCGGCTCTTTCTCTGGCCGAAGCCCTCGAACGGCTCGCTGCCGCCTTGTTGAAGATTTCGGAAGTACTGAGACGCCGACTCGAGGACACGGACGATCCCCCCGAGCCAGGCCTGCGGCAGCGTCTCGATGCGACGATCCGCGGCCTCGATCGTCGCGCCGGCTCCCAGCTCGCGGCGTGGAGCCGGTTGCTTCGCGATCTCGTCGAGGCGCCGCGATCCGATACGGTAGAGTGGTTCGGCCTCGACCGGAACGATGGGGCGGAGACGGATGTCGCGGTCAACCGCAATTGGGTCGATCCCGGTATTCCGTTTGTCGGGCTGGTGGTCCAACCGGCGCATGGCCTGGTCGTCACCTCGGCCACCCTGACCGATGACGCGGCCGATCCGGAGCAGGCATGGCGCGGGGCCGAGGCCGGCACTGGTTTGCGCCACCTGCCGGCGAGCCCCGCCGCCGCGCGGATTGCTTCGCCGTTTGATTATCCGGCGCAGACCCGGATCTTCTTGATTACTGATGTTCCGCGCGACGACATCGGGCAGCTCGCGGCGGCTTACGCGTCGCTGTTTGTTGCAGCGCACGGTGGGGCTCTCGGCCTGTTCACCGCGATTGCGCGGCTGCGCGCCGTGCACCACCGCCTCGCCCCCGCGCTCGAAGCGCGCGGACTGATGCTCCTCGCACAGCATGTCGATGCGATGTCGACGGCAACGCTTGTCGACATCTTTCGCGCGGAGGAAGATTCCTGCCTGCTTGGTACCGACGCGGTACGCGACGGTGTCGATATCCCAGGGCGCGCGCTGCGCCTCCTCGTGTTCGATCGGGTGCCGTGGCCGCGGCCGGATGTCCTGCACCGCGCCCGCAAACTGGTTTTCGGCGGCGCGCAATACGCTGATCGGATCGCGCGATTGCGGCTCCGCCAGGCCTATGGCCGGCTGATCCGCCGCGCCGACGACCGCGGCGTCTTTGTCATGCTCGACCGGGCACTTCCTTCGCGTTTGCTGAGCGCCTTTCCGGAGGGGGTTGCCATTGGCCGCCTGCCGCTCGCGAAAGCGGCCGAGGCGACCGCCCGGTTTCTCGAAGCATCTCAGGCTTGAGGGCTTGACAGGCGGCGACGGGTTTTGGTCTGTCAGCTCACCAATCAGGAGAAGACCTTTATGCTCGACCAGCACCGCGCGCTGATCTACACGATGATCATCGTGTCGGCGGCCGACAGCGACATGCCCGACGCGGAGCTCACGATCATCGGCGATATCGTCGGACACCTCCCGGTATTTCGCGACTTCGATCGCCGCGAATTGCCGCGGGTGCTCAATGACTGCACCAACCTGATCAGCCGCGAAGACGGGTTGGAGCAGACACTGAAAACGATCAGGGCGGCGCTCCGGGCGAAATTGCGGGAAACCGCGTATGCGATCGCCTGCGACCTGGTCGCGGTCGACGGTGAGGCGACGCAAGAGGAGCTGCGGGTTCTCGAGCTGATCCGCCATCGCCTCAATATCGACCGGCTGATCGCGGCCGCCATCGAGCGTGGCGCCAGGGCGCGCTTCCAAAAGTTGTAAAGGCGTTTTTGAGCAACGATCAGCGGGAAGTCATCGCCTTTCTGAAGGACCCTTCGTCTTACGGTCCGGAAGTCGGCCGGGTCGATGTCGTGGAAACCCATGCATCGCTCGTCTTTATGGCAGGCGAGCATGTCTTCAAGCTGAAGCGCGCGGTAAAGTACCGCTATCTCGACTTCTCGACCGCGGATCTGCGGCGGCGCGCCTGCGAGGCCGAACTCGCCCTGAACCGGCGGACCGCGCCGGCGCTTTATGAGGAGGTGCGCGGCCTATTTCGCGAGGGCGACGGCGCTGTCGGGTTTGAGCCAAGCGGCGAGGCTCTCGATTGGGTTGTCGTCATGCAGCGTTTCGATCAGGCCCTGTTGTTTGATGCCCTCGTCGGGGCGGGCGGCCTCGATCAGCCCGTGATGGATCAGCTGGCCGACCATATCGCACGATTTCATGCTTCCGCTGAGCGGCATTTCGACCGCGGCGGCGCGGCGGAGATGGCCCGCCTTGCTGAAGTGCAATATCGCTGCCTGGCGGCTCCGAGCCGAGCCCGGTTCAGTGCGCACCGAGCGCAGGGCATCCACGAAAAATGGCAAGCCCTGGTCGCGGCTTTGGCGGAGCTGCTCGGCCGGCGGCGGGCGGCCGGCAAGGTGCGCCATTGTCATGGCGATCTGCACCTTCGGAACATCTGTCTCTTGGACAATAAACCAACCCTGTTCGATTGCCTGGAATTCGACGAAGGGCTCGCCAGTATCGACGTCCTCTACGATCTGGCGTTTTTGCTTATGGATCTGGAGCATCGCGGGTTCGGGCATTTCGCCAATAGCATGCTCAACCGCTATCTAGACCGCACCGAGGAGGATGACGGGCTCGCGGCGATGCCGCTGTTTCTGTCGTTGCGAGCGGCGATCCGCGCTCATGTCACTGCGACAGCGATGGAGCGCGCCGCCTG
>JAFASL010000408.1 GCA_019244535.1 Alphaproteobacteria bacterium | reverse complement strand
GCAGGAAGGTGACGAGCGAAAGTAATGGCCAATGGCTCACAGCAAGGTTCCGTCGATCACCGTGGGAACAAATACCAGGTCACCAACGCCACCAGGCCGATCATCATTGCGAAAGCGTAGTGGTAGAGATATCCGGTCTGCAGCCGACTTGCCTGCTGCGCCAGGTCGCGGGTAACCGCGGCGACGCCGTTCGGGCCGAGGCCGTCGATCACCGCGCCGTCACCGGATCGCCAGAGGCCGTTGCCGAGCACAAACGCGGTGCGAACGAACACCCAATCATACAGTTCGTCGAAATACCACTTGTTGAGCAGGAAGAGGTAAAGCGAGCGGAACTGCGCCGCGAGACGCACCGGCAGTTGCGGATAGGCAATATAAAAGACGTAAGCGATCGCGATGCCGATCACGGCAAATATCAGCGGCATGAAGCGAACGACCGAGGGGACCCCCTCCGCTGCCGCCAGTGAATCGTATTGCGGCAGGACCAAGATCGAGTGTTTCCAAAATGCCGCCCGCTCGTCTCCGACAAAAAAGTCGTAGCCGAGAAAACCAAAGAACGCAGCGCCGATCGCAAGGACGATCAGCGGGACCAACATGACCGACGGGCTTTCGTGGGCGTGGTGCATCGTCTCTTCGCCGGCGCGCGGCTCGCCGTGGAAGGTCAGGAACATGACGCGTGAGATATAGAAGGCGGTCATCAAAGCAGCTACGGTGCCGAGCACCCAGGCATAGCGCCCAACCGCGCTGCCCGATGCCCAAGCGGCTTCGAGTATCGTGTCCTTTGAGTAATAGCCCGAAAAGAACGGCAGCGCGCTGAGCGACAACGCGCCGATCCACATTGTCACATAGGTGATCGGCGTCTTGCGCCAGAGGCCGCCCATGCGGCGCATATCCTGCTCTCCGCCGAGCGCGTGGATGACTGACCCGCAGCACAGGAACAACAGGCCCTTGAAGAAGGCATGCGTGAAAAGGTGAAAGATGGCGGCCCCGTAGGCCGAGACACCCGCAGCGGCGAACATGTAACCGAGCTGACTGCAGGTCGAATAGGCAACAACCTTTTTGATGTCCGGTTGCACCATACCGATGCTCGCGGCGAAGATCGCAGTAGTCCCGCCGATAATACCCACCACCGCAAGGGCCGTCGGTGCATATTCGAACAGCGGCGACAGGCGAGCGACCATGAAGACGCCGGCCGTGACCATCGTCGCGGCATGGATCAACGCTGAAACCGGCGTCGGGCCCTCCATCGCATCGGGCAGCCAGGTGTGGAGCGGGATCTGCGCCGATTTGCCCATTGCGCCGATGAACAGCAGGATACAGGCGAGCGTCAATGAATCGACGTGCCAGCCGAGAAACTCCATTGTCGTCCCGACGGCCTTTGGCGCGGCGCCAAAGACGGTGCCGAAATCGAGCGAACCGAAAATCACAAAGACCGCGTAAATGCCGAGCGAAAACCCGAAATCGCCCACCCGGTTGACGAGGAAGGCCTTGATCGCTGCGGCATTGGCCGAGGGGCGGTCATACCAGAAGCCGACCAGGAGATAAGACATCAAGCCGACGCCTTCCCAGCCGAAAAACAGCTGCACAAAGTTGTCGGACGTCACCAGAGCCAGCATAAAAAAGGTGAACAGGCTTAGGTAGGACATGAAGCGCGGGATCGACGGATCCCCGTGCATGTAGCCGATCGAATAAACGTGGACCATCGAGGAAACGACGGTCACGACGACGATCATTACGCCGCTCAATGTATCGAGCCGCAGCGACCATGCGACGTCGACGCCATCGGCGACGATCCAGCTCGCCAGCGGGATAACCCGCACGTCGTCGGCGGCGAGAATGTCGCGGAAGAGGAAGCAGCCGAGCACTGCAGACAGCAAAAGAGCGCCGCAGGTGACCAGCTGCGCGCCGCGATCCCCTATCGCCCGGCCAAAAAAGCCGGCAATCGCCGCAGCGATTAAAGGCAGAAATACGACGGCGGCAGCCACCGCCTCAGCCCTTCATCATGTTGATGTCTTCGACCCGGATCGTGCCGCGGTTGCGGAAATAGACGACAAGGATGGCGAGCCCGATCGCCGCTTCCGCCGCCGCCACGGTCAGCACGAACATCGCAAAGGCCTGGCCGACGAGGTTGTTCAGAAAGACCGAGAAGGCGACAAAGTTGATGCTGACCGCGAGCAGCATCAGCTCGATCGACATCAGCATGATGATGACGTTTTTGCGATTGAGAAAGATGCCGAAAATGCCGAGCGTAAAGAGGATCGCCGCAACGGTCAGATAATGCGCGAGGCCGATCAGCATCAGTCGCTTCCGGCGCCGAGCGGCACTTTGACGACCTCGACCGTCTCGGCGCGCCTGCGGGCCAACTGCCCGGCGATCGATTGGCGCCTGACGTCGGCGCGATGACGCAAGGTCAGCACGATCGCCCCGATCATTGCGACGAGCAGGATCAGTCCCGCGACCTGAAACCCGAATAGGTAGCGCGTGTAGAGTATGCCCCCGAGCGCCCGCGTGTTGGTCACGGGCAGACCGCCGGTGGCCGAGGCTACCGCGGCGCCCGGCCCCTGTTGCACGATCGCGTGACCGAGGATCGCGACGACGAAAACGAGCTCTGCCAGAAGAACTAACCCGATGACAGCGCCGATCGGGAGATACCGCACAAAACCGCTGCGCAGTTGTAGAAAATCAATGTCCAGCATCATCACGACAAAAAGAAAGAGGACCGCCACGGCGCCGACGTAGACGATCACCAGGATCATCGCCAGGAACTCCGCGCCGATCAAAATGAACATCGCGGCGGCGTTGAAAAAGGCGAGGATCAGAAAGAGCACGGAATGCACGGGGTTACGCGCGGACACCACCAGCACTCCCGAAGCCACCGCCACGACCGCAAAAATGTAGAAAAGGATGGCTTGGACGATCATCGCGCTGTACTCGCGCCGCGCCGCGACGGCAACCCCCACCTCACCCCATCCCTCTCCGCCCCCCCCATGGATTGAGGCTGGGGCGGAGAGGGAGATTTCACGTAAAGCTCCCTCCCCCAATGGGGGAGAGGCAGGGTACCCATGGCCTCGTGGACCTTCAGCCCACCGACTTGATCCGTGGGGATGGCGAGCGTGAGGTGGCCGCGCGCGATGAACATCACCATTCGGCTACCGATACGGCGCGTCGAGAGCCAGGTTTTTGGCGATTTCGGCCTCCCAGATATCGCCGTTGGCGAGCAATTTCTCTTTGTCGTAGAGGAGTTCCTCATGGGTTTCGGTCGAGAACTCGAAATTGGGCCCCTCGACGATCGCATCGACCGGGCAGGCTTCCTGGCAATAGCCGCAATAGATGCACTTTGTCATGTCGATGTCGTAGCGCGTCGTGCGGCGACTGCCGTCCTCGCGCGGCTCGGCCTCGATCGTGATCGCCAAGGCCGGACAGATTGCCTCGCAAAGCTTGCACGCAATGCAGCGCTCTTCGCCGTTCGGGTATCGGCGCAGCACGTGCTCACCCCGAAAGCGGGGGCTCAGCGGACCTTTCTCGTAAGGGTAGTTGACCGTAACCGGGCGTTTGAACATGTAACGCAAGGTCAGCCCGAGCCCAGACAGCAGTTCGGTCAGCAACAGGCTGCGGGCACCGCGTTCCAATAAGCCCATCGATCGATCCTCAGCGCTGCGGCAGCCACCCGGCCGCGGTCAGCACACCGGCGGTCAGCACCAGCCAAAACAGCGAGAACGGCAGAAACACCTTCCAGCCGAGCCGCATCAGCTGGTCGTAGCGGAACCGCGGGAAGGTCGCACGCACCCACAGAAAACAGAAGAGCACAAAGGCGATCTTGAGCGCGAACCAGATAGGACCCGGCACCCAGGTAAACGGCGGGACACCGAACGGCGGGAGCCAACCGCCGAGAAACAGCACGCTCGTCATCGCGCTCATCAGGATCATATTGCCGTATTCGCCGAGATAGAAGAGCGCGAACGCCATCGACGAATATTCGACAAAGTAGCCGGCGACGATTTCCGTTTCGCCCTCCGGCAAATCGAAAGGCGCACGCCCGGTTTCGGCCAGTGCGGAGATGAAGAAGATTACAAACATCGGCAGCAGCGGGATCGCGAACCAGATATGACGCTGCGCCTCGACAATCTCGGTCAAGTTGAGTGAACCGGCGCACAAGAGAACCGTGACGAGGACAAAGCCGATCGCCACCTCGTAAGACACCATCTGTGCCGCCGAGCGCAGAGCGCCGAGAAACGCATAGCGGGAATTCGAGGCCCAGCCGGCCAGAATAATC
>JAFASL010000295.1 GCA_019244535.1 Alphaproteobacteria bacterium | reverse complement strand
AACCTGCACCAAACAGGGCTACAATGTCTCGGTGCACGTGCTCGGCCGCAACGGCGAGGTCCTCGTCGCGGTGCGCGGCGACAATGCTCCCCCGCACACCATGGAGAACAGTCAGCGTAAGGCCTACACCGCGCGCACCTTCCGCATGCCCTCGGGCGAATTCGCGCAGCGGGTCAAGGATAATCCGACGTTGGGAGCTGTACACCTATCTGGGATCATCGCCGCGCAGGGCGCGCTGCCGATAAAGGCGGGCGACGAAGTCATCGGTGCGGTCGGGGTCTCCGGCGCACCGGGCGGGGAGAAGGATGAGGCTTGCGCGAAAGCCGGGATCGACAAGGTCGCCGACCAACTCAAGTGATCCCAGCCGCGGAATCGGGGGTAATTTCTCGGAAAAGGATCTTCCTGTGGACCGTCCCCCCGACCCGCCTCAATCGCTACCTGTCGTCGAGGCCGAGCGGCTCGCCGTCTCGCGACGCATCGCGCGGGTCGTGCTGGCGATCGCTTTGGTCGGGTTCGGTGTCTGGATCCTGCACCGGTTTCTCGCCGCGCTTGCCTGGGCCGGTGTCCTGGCGATCGCCCTGTGGCCACTCTATCGCCGCATCGCCCGCGCCTTCCCCGGCGACAGGGCGCGCATTCTTGCCCCTTTGCTGGTCACTCTCTCGATCGGTCTCATATTCACCGTTCCGTTTATCTATGTCGCGGTCGAGGGTGCGCGTGAGCTGCGCATTGTCGTCGATTTTATCAGCGAGGCCCAGCGCAATGGCATCCCGACGCCGGGATGGGTCGCGCACTTGCCGGTGATCGGCGGGACGGTCGAAGAATGGTGGCGCACCAATCTGAGCGATCCCAATGCGGCGCAGGAGCTGCTAGGCAAACTCAAGCCTGGATCGGTGGCCGCATCAGCTCGGCTCTACGGCGCCGAAATCGTCCACCGACTCGTCATTTTCGGCTTCACTCTGCTGACATTGTTCTTCCTGTTTCGCGACGGAGCGCTGTTCAGCCGGCAATTGCTGCGTGTCAGCGATCGCCTGCTCGGCCCGGATGGGGAGCGGGTAGGCCGCCACATGGTGCAGGCAGTGCTCGCAACCGTAAATGGTCTCGTGCTGGTCGGGCTAGGGGAAGGTGCGCTGATCGGGATCGCCTACGTCATCGCCGGTCTTCCCCATCCCGTCTCCGTAGCGGCGCTGACCGGTGTCCTCGCGGTCATCCCGTTCGGCGCGCCGGTAGCATTCGCAGCTGCTGCGCTGTACCTGGCCGCGATCGGCAACACAATCGCCGGCGCAGCCGTTTTCTGCTTTGGTCTCGTCGTTGTCTTTGTCGCAGATCATGCGGTCCGACCGGTGATTATCGGCGGCGCGGCGCGGTTGCCATTTTTGTGGGTGTTGCTGGGAATCCTTGGGGGGCTGGAGACATTTGGCATCGTCGGGCTGTTTCTCGGCCCGGCAATCATGGCGGCTCTGATTTCTCTTTGGCGGGATTGGACGGAATCACCGGACGCCGGCATCGCCCTGAAGGAGCCGTAGCAGATCGGCAACGCGGCAGAAAATGCTGCTATAATCATCAAAGAGCGTCGCGGACCTAGCCTTGCCGGGACGGCGTCCTCCGCAGATAATGCTGCACCTGCCCGATGGTTCGCGATACCGGCCCGCCGTAGGAAAATTGGGAGGATGCATGAGATACGTTTGCGATGCTCCAGGTGGGAAGACCTGGTTTCGAATCGAGACCGAAGCTGAGGCCGCGCTGGAGTCGGAAGGCATGCGCCACGCCGTCGAGAAGTTTTTTCGCAAGGAGCAGGAGAAGGCGGTCCAGAGCTTCCAACCCGCCTCAAAGGTGTATTTCGAGCAGGAGATTGGTCTCAAGGCGCATGTTCAGCGCGAGATGCCGCTGTTCCTGACGCTCCGCGACGACGAAGGTAACCCGTTGGTCACGGCGATGCTCGCGCCCGGCGGTCGGGACGACAAGAGCTTCCGGCCGATCATCGTCGGAATTGCCAACGCCGACCCCTATGTCGATCATGCGGATGCAATCCGGGCTCTCGGCCAGCATTACGGCCTCTCGCTGGAACGCAGCCGCTGCTACCCTTACCGCCGGGACTGACCCGCCTTACCGAAAGGCGACTTTAACCGGCGGCGGCACTACGGAGCACTCGATCTTCTTCTTATGCAGCGCGGCGCAGGTGCTCTGCGCCTCCTGAGGCGAGAAGTTGAGGAGCCGGGCGCGGTACAAGCGCTCTTTGCTGACCTTCGAAGGCTGCATTATTTGCACCGGCTTGCCCCTGGCCCCGGGTACCGCAGCTGCCGAACGCGCCGCCTGCTCCGCCGCACTCTCGACCCGAAATGCACCGAGCTGGACGCTCCAGCGGTCGGTTTCCGCCGGGGCGCGCAGCTGGTGGGCGATGGGTGCCGCCTCGGCCTTGGCAACCGGCGAGAGGTGCGCGGCGATCTTGCGGGCGGCTTTCGCCAGCTGTCCGATTTTCTCACGTGGGCGGGCCGGTTCGGGCTGTTCCGTCTCGGCCACCATTTCCGGGGAGGCCGGCGGCTCGCGCCGCGCCACCACTGTCGCACCAGCCCCGACATCGGCAAAGCCCTGGTCGAGTAGAGCAGCCATCTCGCGGTCACGCGAGCCGGCCGATGCGCCGCCCATCACCACACCGATCAGCCGATGGCCGTTGCGTACCGCCGAGGCTGCAAGGTTGAAGCCTGACGCGCCGATATAGCCGGTTTTGATGCCATCCGCTCCCTCGTACCAATCAAGCAGATGGTTGTGCGTGAGAATGACCCGGCCGCGGAAGAAAAACTGGCGCGTCGCGAAATAGCGATATTCGCGCGGGAAGTCGTGGTAGAGCGCAAGCGCCAGTTGCGCGACGTCGCGCGCTGTCGTGCGTTGCTCAGGGTCGGGCAGCCCGGAGGCGTTGCGATAGATGGTGCTGGTCATGCCGAGCTGGCGTGCCTTGGCGGTCATGTGGTCGGCAAAGGCCGGCTCGCTGCCGGCCAGCCCCTCGGCAAGAACTGCCGCGGCGTCGTTGGCGGATTTTGTGACCACGCCGAGAATCAGCTCGTGGACCTGGACCGAATCGCCGGGCACGAGATGGAGCTTGGTCGGGCTCTTGCTCGCCGCTTCGCTCGAGACCGGCAAAGACTGGTCCAGCCGAAGCCGGCCGGAGTTCAGCGCCTCAAACGTTAAATACAGCGTCATCATTTTGGTCAGCGACGCCGGATAGGTGATCGAATCGGCGTTCAACTCGCTGAGCACCCGGCCGGTATCGGCATCGATGACAATCGATTCGTTCTCTCGCGAGGGGTCGACGCCGTGAAACCCGTGCCGGGCATGCATATGGAACCCGGCGTGATGCCGCGCCTGTGCGGGATTCGGACCGACCATCAGCAGAACCGTAATGGCGCCGAGACCGGCACCAGCGAGAAAACGCACCGATAGCGGCGCAACGCGCGGTGCGCCGCGCGCGGTGTCCCCGAATACTCTCACTTCCACCCCCTATTCCCCCGAGAGACTATGCGCGACCAGCGATCACACATAGTCATCGCAAGGTAGAGTAGAAAAACTGGGCACCGCTGTCTACGTCTTCAGTCGGACAATGAATCAAACGCCGCACAATGCGGTACCGGAGCGGCGAGGTGTGCGCCTACCGCTCGCGCGCCCGCTAATGCTATCGCAACGAGTGATAGGTAGCATACCACAACGAAACTGCTGATGGAACGGTGTGATGCTCAGCGCCTTCTCCGTCTTCGTACTCTTTGTCGTTTTGTTCGCGCTCATCTTTGTCGTTCTTGCGGTGAAACGGGTTCCGCAAGGGTATGAATGGACCGTCGAGAGATTCGGCCGCTATGTTCGGACGCTCGAGCCGGGTCTTGCGCTGATCGTACCCGTCGTCGATCGCGTCGGCGCGAAGATGAACATGATGGAGACCGTGCTCGAGGTCCCCTCGCAAAGCGTGATAACGCGCGACAACGCCGTAGTGACGGTCGATGCCATTGTCTTCTATCAAGTGCTGGATGCGGCGAAGGCCGCCTATGAGGTGGTCAACCTCGAACTCGCGATACTCAACCTCGTGATGACCAACATCCGCACGGTAATGGGTTCGATGAATCTCGACGAGCTGTTGTCGGAGCGCGACCGCATCAACAGCCAGCTTCTGACGGTCGTCGATGCGGCGACGACACCCTGGGGGATCAAGGTCCAGCGCGTCGAAATCAAAGACATCACACCGCCGCAGGAACTCGTTGCGGCAATGGCGCGGCAGATGAAGGCCGAGCGCGAGAAGCGCGCCAACGTGCTGGAGGCGGAGGGGTTCAAACAGGCGGCGGTACTAAAGGCGGAAGGTGAGAAGCAGGCGGTGATCCTCGCTGCGGAAGCCCGCCGCGAGGCGGCCTTTCGCGACGCGGAGGCGCGGGAACGGCAGGCCGAGGCAGAGGCCAGCGCGACAACCTCCGTGTCGGAAGCGATCGGGCGCGGCAGCATCCAGGCGATCAACTACTTCGTAGCGCAGCGTTATATCGATGCTCTTGGCCGATTGGCCGGAACGCCCAACCAAAAGGTCATCCTGATGCCGCTGGAGAGCGCATCGATGATCGGCTCCCTTGCCGGGATCGCGGAGTTGGCACGCGAGAGCTTTGCTACGCCTCGTGCTGGATCCGTTCCGGCGGCAGGCAGGCCGACAGAGGGGCATTGATGCCCTATTGGTATTGGGCCGTGCTCGGCGCTGTTTTCGCCGTGATCGAAGTCGCGGTTCCGGCGATGGTCTGCATTTGGCTCGCCGCGGCGGCGCTCGGCGTGGCGGCGATTTCGTGGCGCTATCCGGGGCTCGCGTGGGAGCATCAGGCGCTGATCTTTGCGGCTCTCGCCGTCGCCAGTGTTGCGCTTGGCCGCACGGCTGTCGGCCGACCCAAGACAAGCGAAAGCGAGCGGCGGCTGAATCGCCGCGCCGAAAGCTATGTCGGGCGAATGTTCACATTGGATGGCGCGATCGTCGACGGTCGCGGCCGGCTCAGAGTCGATGATACGGTTTGGCTCGTTGCAGGACCGGACCTCCCTGCCGGCACTCGCGTGCGCGTAACCGGCACGGAGAACACATTGTTGCGGGTCGAGCCCGTCTGATCCTTCTTGTGCGTCGCACAATTTTCACTTGAGAGAGCGGGCTCCATTGCTTACATTCGCTGTTGTGCGGTGCAAAATGCGCCGAGATCAAGGACAAGGCTAATCTCATGGAAACCAAGGGCAGACGCTCTTTGCGCGCGTCCGGGCCGACCGAGCCTCCGGCCGGACCCGTCAAACCGGTCGAAGCTCCTCGCCCGGAAAAAGGATTGAAAGCGGCTAAATCCTCCGAGCCGACCGAGCCGCTACTCGAGGCGCGCCCCGCGGCCGAAACAGCCATGAAGCTCGTGACCGCAGCAGAAGCGATGATACCCCCGCCGAGTATCGCCTCGCCGCAGACAGCGCCTAGGAGCGCGAATTCCGATCAGATGCGGACTGTCGAGAAGGACGGTGCGGCGGCGCTAGCGCAATCCCAAGCAGCATTGGCGCGCGGCATCGAGGCGCTGAGCGCGGAGATGGCGGGGCTCGCGCTTTCGGGTATGAACGAGTTGGCGCGTACCGCGACCAAATTGCTCGCGGTCAAAACGCTCTCCGACGCGATCGAGGTGAACGCCGGGTTCACCCGCAACAGTTTCGACGCTCTGGTCACGGGGTCCGCGAAGCTCTCAGAACTCGGCGTGAAGCTTGCCACCGAAACCTCGCAGCCGTTGTTGAGCCAATTCGGCAGGGGCTGGAGCAAGGCGGCTCGCTCCGGCGGCTGATCCTGGCGGCTGACATCGGCGGCGCGCACTGGCGATTATTCGACTTTGGCCAGAAGCGCGCGGATTTGGCGATCAACGAACTCTCCTTCAGGAGTTTCCGGCGTACGCCAGGCCGCACGGTGGCCGAGGATCGAAGGGATTTCGGCATAGATCGCCTGCTTGACGCCGTCGCGGATCCGGCGAGCGCCGTCGAGGCCTAGCAGTCGGTCGCCATCGCTCGGCAATAGCAAAGTCGGGGCGGTTATCTGCGCCAGGGCGGCGGCCATATCGCCGCCAAACGGCGCCGAGACGTCGTGGGCGCGGCTCGCGGCGTAACGCAATACCAGTGAGTTGGCGTCCCAATCGGCGAAACTACGGGCGGCGTCCTCGATCTCTTTCGCCAATTGATTGGCCGGCAGTCCATTAAGATAGGACGCCGACACGGTCCACGGGTAATAGGCCATGCCGGCGAGCCGGAGCCCCTCGACCGGGTTCCGCGTGTAACGGCCGCCTTGCCACTGAGGGTCGAGTGCGATGACCGAGGTCATCAGATCGACCGTGAGCTGGAAATTCGGCTCGGATTTGGGGCTCGGAAGCAGAAGAATGAGACTGCGCACCATTTCGGGGTGATGGACACCCCACTCCAGAGCCACAAAGGAGCCCATTGAGGTCCCGGCGACCGCCCGCAAGCTTGTCAGTTCAAGCCCTCGGGTGACCAGCGCGTGCTGCGCCGCCATGATGTCGCGGATCGTGTAACGCGGGAAATCCTGCCCCAACCCGTCTTTCGGGGAGGATGAGTCGCCACCACCGATCGCATCGACGGTGATCACGAAATTCTTGTCCGTATCGAATGTTTTGCCCGGTCCTATCGTGGCATCGAAGGAGTGGCGATTGCCGCTTGTCCCATGCAGCAGAAGGATCGCATTGTCGCGGCCTGCATTGAGCTTGCCGCGGGTCTCATAGGCAACACGCAATTCCGGCAGAACGGAGCCTTCCTCAAACTCGAAGTCGTAGGCGTTGAAGATCTGTGGTTCGGCACGCGCCGTTGCAGCAAGGCAAGACATCAGCGCGACTGCCACAAGAGCCCCTATCGCTGCTCGTGATCGCTTGGTTAAGATTTCGTTCGACACCGGCCAGACGGGCGGCTAAAGTTAATGTCCTAGTAGCTGAATCAACCAAGGCATGATAATGCGGCGGTCAGCTTATCTTGCTCGGATAGCGCCGGGCTCGGCTCGCGCGCAAACCATTCTGGCCTTTGCGCTGTGGAGCGGTGTTACCGTCTTCATCTTCGGCATCCTCATCGATTTCTTTCGCTGACCGCCTGTCCGTGCTCGCGCCGCAGCCGGCGATCGAGGGCGCTGAAGCACAGGTCGGTCACGATCGCAAACAGCGCGACCAGAACGGCGCCTTCGATTACGAAAGGCAGCTTGTCGGCGACCAAGCCATTAAAGATCGGCGTGCCGAGCGTCAAGGCGCCGACCGTGGAGCCGATTGTCGCCGTGCCGATGGCGATGGTGACCGAGACACGTATTCCTGACAAGATCACCGGGGCGGCCAACGGCAATTCCACCTCGCGCAACTGTTGCCAGGGCGAAAGGCCAAGACCAGCGGCGGCTTCGCGCACCGCGCCGGGCACTCCTTCCAGGCCGGCGATGGCGTTTTCGATAATCGGCAGGAGGCCATAGAGAAACAGCGCGAGTATCGTCGGGCGGGAGCCAAAACCGACAGCCGGGACGGCGATCGCCAGCACGGCGGCCGGCGGCAAGCTCTGCCCGACTGTCGCCAGCGCGTTAACCATGGTACGGAAGTCCTGTCCTATCGGACGCGTGACGAAAACTGCGAGCGCGACGCCGACGGATATCGCTGCGAGGCTGGCCACTGCAACCAGCGTAAAGTGTGACAGGAACAACGCGGGGAAGCTGCTGCGCTGGTAAATTACCGGCTCGACGCCAGGAAACGCCCATTGCAAGGCTGGCCTCAGCGCCTCCGTCCGAAACAACAGCGCAGCGAAGAGAAGCCCGACCCACAAAACCGGGCTCGCGAGGCTTCCGGCGCCTTTCATCCCGACCGGCAACGCCGCGCCGAGCCCCTGTTCATGCCCGTATCCGGAGATCAGCGCGCATGTTTCGCTCCGATGGTACCATAGGAGATGAACCTGCCACCACGGCTTCAACCTGACTTGATCCGATGATCCGCCTTCGGCTTTGCTCTACAATTCTCGGTTTGGCGGCGGCGGTTATCCTCTGCCAGCCTGCGCAGGCCTTGGCTTGGGGTAGTGAGGCGCACAAGATCATAGCGCTGCTGGCGGAGCGGTTGCTGGAAACCGCTGATCCGCCGGTCCAACGAAAAATCACCGAGCTTCTCGCTGCCGACAAATCCAATAGCTGGACGACGACCGACGTTGCCGGAGAGTCGGTCTGGGCCGATGCGTTGCGCGAAAAGAGCCCGGAAGGACGAGCAGCGACGTGGAAGTGGCATTCCGTGAAACTCGATCCCGACAATCCCGATTTGAACAAAGCCTGTTTCAACCACCCTCCCTTGCGGCCGATGATGCCGGCGAGCCACGGGCCGCAGGAGGACTGCAGTGCCGACAAGATCTCGCAGTTTGCAAAGGAGCTGGCAGACCCTGGTGCCTCCGCGACAGAGCGCCTGATGGCGCTGCAATTCTTGCTCAACCTTGTCGGCGACATTCACGACCCGCTGCTTGCGATCGAGCGCAACGACCAGGGCGGGAACTGTGTCGCGGTCCTTCCGCTTGGGAGCAAAGCTCCGATGCGGCTCAGCGACTATTGGGAGGACAAAATAGTTGCCGATGCGGAGGGCACAGACCCGGCAAAGGCCGCCCAGCAAATCGCCGCCGGGATGACCGCGGTCGACATCCGCAAATGGTCCGGCGGCACTCCCGAAGAATGGGCCCGTGAATCGTACGAAGTCGCGAAATCGGCTGTTTACAGCTTTCCGGTCGAAGCGGGCGGCAAGTTCACCTTTCCGGCGCGCAAAGGGGAGGCGGAGGTCTGCGGCGCGGTACCGCTATACCGGTTGGACGCCGGCTATCGCAGCCGCGCTGCCGGGGCTGTCAAAGAGCAGTTGGCCAAAGCCGGCGTCCGTCTCGCCTCTCTGCTAAGAGATAGCCTACAATAAGACCGGTGGGGGATTACCGGTCCCGCGTCGGACGCGACCTGACCAGCGCGGCCGCGATGTCGATCGGGTCGTCGCTTGCTCCAGCCAGATACTCGATCGCCCGCGAAACCGGCCGATGAAGCCGCTCGGCGAGCTGCGCGACTTCAGAGATAGGCACCGGGCGCGCTTCAAGGTATTCGGCGCATTGGCCGAGCACCCTTTCGAGAACAAACGCAACCGTCATGCGGCTGGCCGACATTGACGATGCGACACACCCGCGGGCCGATATCGCCAGCTCCAGCAGAGCATCCAAACTGCCGAACCGGCCGCGTTGCGCCTGGTACAGAAATTGGCGCCGGAGATGCGCGGCCGCGAGGTCGATTACCGATTTGCTCACCTGAAGTCACGCCAAGTGAACAGTGACTCGAATTTGATCCCGGCCGCTCGGAAGTTCTCTCCGGCGCCTTCAAGGCGATCAACCACGGAGACGACTTTCAGGATCGTGCAGCCGAATTGCCGCGCCTGCTCGACCGCCCGCATAACCGACCCGCCGGTGGTTGTGACATCCTCGACGAGAATTACTTTCGAACCCCTTTCGAGCAAGCCGTCGATCCGCTGGTCGGTGCCGTGCCCCTTGTTTTCCTTGCGGACAAAAAAGCCTTTGATCGGCCTTTCGGGCCAGCTCCTTGCGCATAGCGCGCCGACGATCGGGATCGCCCCTGTTTCCATGCCCCCGATATATTCGACATCCTCACCCTTGATGGCATCGAGCAGGATATCCGCAAGCAGGGCTCCCCCTTCCGGATCGAACATAGTCTTTTTCATGTCGAAGAAAAAATTGCTCGACCGTCCTGAAACAAGCACAAAATCTCGGTTCAGTAGAAGCGACTGCCGCCTTATGATCTCGATCAGTCGTTCTCTTTTTTTAACCAAGTCGATTATTTGCGAAGGCGTCGTTCGCTCGTCGTGCAGATCTTGTTCTTGTGTCCCCGAAGGAGCGCGTTGCATGCGGTGGCGAACCGTGCGGCAGTGCGACGACCAGAATTAAACCTGAACACCGCCGCGAAGACAAGAACGCCGACTCTGAGGGCTTGGAGGAGCGATCCTTGACCGGCTCACGAGGCAATCGTACTGCTTGCGATCGCAGGCTTATCGGTTTCCGGCCATGACGGAGGGGATATGGCAGTCCGTCTTGTCGTCACGATCACAGCCGCGCCGGGCAAGGGGTCCGAACTCGCGCAGGCGTACAAGGCGCGTTGCGAGGAGTGCATGAAGGAGCCCGGCTGCGAGCAGTTCGAGGTTTTCCAGAGTGCGCTTAACCCGGACAAGCTGGCCTTGCTCGAGCGCTGGTCTGACCAAGCGGCGCTCGAAGCTCATGCCAAGCTGAACGCAACCCGCCCTGCGCTGCGCCCCGAACTGCGGGTCGGTGCGGGCGAGCGCGAGGATTACGAGTACCACCGGACTCGCTGAAGGGCTCAGCTGCTCGTGGCGCCGAGGAGCGCCGCGACATTGTCGGGCGGGGCTCAGGAAGCTAGGATCTGATCCTCCGCCCGAGCCAAGTATGAGTTTGGGCAGCCCAAGCGGAAGGTGTCATGGTTACCGCTGCGATTTGGCCGGCGCTCGATTACAGCCGGGTTCCGTACCGCCTCTACCACGATGACGAGATCTACGCCCGCGAGCAGGAACGGATTTTTCGCGGTCCCGTGTGGAGCTATCTCGGTCTCGACAGCGAAATTCCGGAGCCGGGTGATTTTCGCGCGACCTGGGTCGGCGACACGCCGGTCGTCTTCAACCGCGACAAGGCGGGCGCGGTCAAAGCGTTTGTCAACCGCTGTGCACATCGCGGCGCGCTCGTTCGCCGCGAGCTGTCCGGCAACGCCAAAGAACACATCTGCATCTACCACCAATGGTGCTATGGGCTCGACGGTTCGCTGATGGCGATCCCGTTTCGCCGCGGCATCCGCGGCGAGGGCGGGCTCGAGCCGAGCTTCGAGATGCGCCGGCACGGGCTGCGCCCGCTCAACGTCGATAACATCAACGGAGCATTGTTCGGCACGTTGGCCGAGAACCCCGAACCCCTTGAAGACTATCTCGGCCCGCCGATCCTGCACCAGTTGCGCCGCTTCCTCGACCGCCCGGTCCGGGTGCTCGGCTATAACCGTCAGCGGATCCGCGGCAACTGGAAGCTCTACGCCGAGAACACGCGCGACAATTACCACGCCAGTCTGTTGCACGAATTTCTCGTCACCTTCGGGCTCGACCGGTCGACGCAAACCGGCGGCGTCAGGATGGATGCGCGGCACCGCCACAACATCACCTGGGCGGAGGCCGACAGCGACACCGACGAGCTTGCGCACGAGGCCTATGCCGGCGCCGGGGTGCGCAACGATTTCCTGTCATTGAAGGAACCGTCCCTGGTCGCCTTCCGCCCCGAGCGCGGCGACAAGCTCAATATCGCGATCACCTCGTTGTTTCCGTCGGCGGTCTTCGTACAAATCAGCAACAGCCTGGCGGTGCGCCAGATCCGGCCGCGCGGCGTCGGCGAGGTCGAGATCTTCCAGACAATGCTCGGCTACGAAGACGATCCACCCGAGATGACCTTGCACCGATTGCGTCAGGCCAACCTCGTCGGCCCGGCCGGCCTCGTCTCGATGGAAGATGGGGAGGCGATCGAGATCGCGCATCGCGCTTCCCGGCCGGATCTCGACCGCACCACCGTCATCGAGCTCGGCGGCGGCGGGGTGATCTCGGACCGCGATTACCGGGTGACCGATGTGCCGTTGCGCGGCTTCTGGTCGTATTACGCCGAGCTGCTGGGCATCGAACCGGAGGGTGCGGTGCGGTGACGGCCGACCACACCCGGGTCTGCGATCTCCTCGCCGAATACGGCGCGCTGATCGATCTTGGCAAATTCTACGAATGGCTCGACCTCTTCGCCGAGGACTGCCGGTACCAGATTCTGCCTAGGGAAAACTTTGATCGCGGATTGCCGGCGGCGCTGGTCTATTGCGACAGCCGCGCGATGCTCGAGGACCGCATCCGGGCTTTGCGTGAAGCCAACAAATATAACATCCACACCGACCGTCATGTGATCGGCCTACCGCGGATCCTTGACGACGGCCTCGCGGTCGAAGCGCCGTTCGCTGTCTATCAGACGGACCAGGAAGGCGAGACCCGCCTCTTCGCGACCGGCCTCTACCGCGACCAGCTCGAAATCTCGGGACCGCGCCTCAAAATCCGCGACAAGCTGATCCTGCTGGACACCTTCGCCATCCCCAGTCTGCTCGCAACCCCGCTGTGAACCGGCCGCGGCCGTGGCGCCCGTTACGCCCGCTTAATACGGCAAGCCGACATAATTCTCGGCGAGCGCGGTTTGGGCGGGAACCGACCGGGCCAGGTATTCGAGCTCTGCCCTCTGCACCTTCCGGTCGAAGCCGGTGTCTTGCGGGAAACAATGGAGCAGCCTCGTCATCCACCACGAGAAACGTTCGGCCTGCCAGACGCGGGCGAGTGCGCGGGCCGAATAGGTATCAAGACTGCGGGTCGATTTTGTCTCGTAGAATTCGGCCAATGCTTGCGATAGATAGTAGACGTCGCTCGCCGCGAGATTGAGACCCTTGGCTCCTGTCGGCGGCACGATATGGGCGGCGTCGCCGGCGAGGAACAGCCGGCCGAACCGCATCGGGTCGGCGACAAAACTGCGCAAAGGCGCAATGCTCTTCTCCATTGACGGCCCGGTCACGATGGCAGCGGCGGCGACACTATCGAGCCGGAGCTTCAATTCCTCCCAAAACCGCTCGTCGGGCCAATCTTCGATATTGTCGTCGAGGCCGCATTGAATATAGAGCCGGCTCCGCGTCTGCGAGCGCATCGAGCAAAGCGCAAAACCGCGCTCGTGGTTGACGTATATCAGCTCTTGCGAAACCGGCGGCGTGTCGCTGAGGACGCCAAGCCAGCCGAACGGGTAAACGCGCTCATAGGTGCGGATCGCCGCCTCGGGGATGATCTGGCGGCTAATCCCGTGAAAACCGTCGCAACCGGCGATGAAATCGCACTGGATTTCCGCTTCGACACCGTCCTTGCGGTAACGCACTCGCGGACGTTCCGAGGTTATGTCGTGGAGACTGACTGCCGCCGCCTCGTAGAGGGTCGGTGCGCCTGTCGTGCTGCGCGCCTCCATCAAATCGCGGGTGATCTCGGTCTGGCCGTAGACCGTGACCGCCTTGCCGGTCAGCCTGCGGAAATCGATGCGCTGGCGCCGGCCGCCGAAGCTGATCTCGATGCCCTCATGAACGAGACCCTCGCGGTGCAATCGGGCTCTGACACCGGCGCGTTCCAAGAGACCGACCGTTCCCTCTTCGATCAGGCCGGCGCGCACCCGGCTTAGGACATATTCGCCGCTGCGCTGCTCAAGGATCACATTGTCAATTCCGTTTTTCTGCAAGAGCTGCCCGAGCAGCAGCCCGGATGGTCCGGCGCCGATGATCGCGACCTGTGTTCGCATCTTCACTATGACTCAAAATGGGCGGACGGCTTTGTTTGCGGCAAGTGTACCGCGCCGGCAACAAGGTCGACGAAAGAGTAGGCTCGCGGCGGCTCCGGCGCGAGCCCGATAAATCAGATCTGGGCCCCGATGGGAAACGGTCGTTCAGCCGTGGTCGGCATCGTCCTCCTCGCGCTTACCGTCTTGATCGTGGCCGCTTCTGCCGCAATCCTCTGGGCGGACGCCGCTGCCGCGGAAATCGAGATTTCCGTTAACCTCATCCTTATAGCGAACGAGCACATCGGGGCAGACGGCCTGCGGTGTTTCCAGGTTGCCGCCGCAGACCCAATTGGCAGCGCTATGAATGTCGCCGCTGCCGGTGTACTTCGCGGTCTGCGGATAAGGGCACAGCGGGCGCGAGAGCGGGGTCGCAACTCCCACGCCCTGGCCGATCACTTGGCTCGGCGCAATATCCTTCTCGACCCAGTTGACGAGAGCATTGAAGTCGGCGCCGTTTCGCGGCCAAGGCACGTTGGGGCCGAGAGCACCCGAAGGGGCGCCGCAATGGCCGACTCCCGGCGCATGGAAGAGGCGATAGAAGCTCTGCACTCCTTCGAAGCCCGTTGGATCGCGATCCGTTTGGTAGCGTTCGGCCATCTCCCGATAATAATTGATCACACCACGCGGATAGATGAACTGATCGTTCCCGCCAACAAAGGTGATCATCTTCCCGCCATGCTCCTTGAAAGTATCGAGCGGCCCAAACGTGTCCGTGACGTCTGCGATATTGCGCGAGCCGTCTTGGGCGACTTGCGGATAATCGAGGCCAGGCCCGGCGAGCGTGACGGTGTCCCACTTCGACGGGGGCGGAGGGCCAAAAAGCCCCGGTTGGACGCCAGCTACGTAGCTGGGATCCTTCTCGTCCCATTCAAACTGGACGACGCCAAGCTGGAACGGGGCGGGTCCGTCGAGGATCGAGAAGTCGGTGCCGCGATCCAGCGGAAACCAAATCCGGTTACCCTTTTCGTTGCGCGGGCCGTCCCAGATTTTATTGACCGCCGCCGCTTCCGCTGCCGTCAGACAGTTCGGCGAAGCGGGCGCGCCAGTTTTGCCGCAGATATTGGCGGTTGCGTCGAAGTGGCAGGTTCGCGGATCGTCGATGATGCCGTCCTTGACACCGTCGTTCATATCGCAGGCGGCTATCGCCGATTGTTGCACGGCCAGGAGCTTGGCCGGAGGGATCGGGCCGGGCGGGGTCTCGCCGGCCAGCTCAAACATCGCGATCTGGCCCCACATCTGCGCGGTCTGAAACCGTGTCCAATACATCGCCGGGGCGCTCGCGAGAATCCCGTCGAGCTCTTCGCCGAGTTCCTGTGCCAGGAGATATCCCTGGCGACCGCCGGTCGAGCAGCCGTTCCAATAATTATAGGCGGGATGCCTGCCGTAATAGGTCGTCGCTATTTGCTTTGACCAGAGAATCTCCTGCTTGATGCCGACGCGAAAGAAGTCCTCGATGAATTCGAGATTGTAGGTGTGATTAGGGTTCACCCCCGGCGTGCAGTCGCCGCCACTATGGCCGCCGTCGGTACCGGATCCGACATAGCCGGTATTCACGGCAGCGTCGACGCTGAGATTCCCGGCGCATCCGCCGCCTCCCAGGCCTTGGGTGCGGCCATTCCAGGCGCCCAGAATTCCGCCCGTTCCTCCATCCGCCAGGCTCAGCGGCAGGCCCACTGCGATCGTGATATTCTGGTTCGGGTTAGTGCCGTAAACCAGGGTCACCCGACAGTATCGGACACTGGCGGGAGCAGCGGTCGTCGTAACGGTGCTGGTGACTGATTTGATGGCTGGATTGCCTTTAAGCCCATATTGGGAATTGGTTGCCAGGGCCGCGCAAGCCGGTCCCGCAACGGCCTCGCCCGGCGCCCACCCGATCCCGAAGGCAGAGAACGCAACTGCGGCGAAGCAGCCCGCCAATCGTCCGAATCTTGGTCGCGTATTCATGCGCCCTTCCTCCCTGTAACGTGCCTTCCGTCCCGAGAAGCTGCGCATTTTCCGCGCGTGCTGCTCAGCGTTTCTCAGCGTCGTGCATCATCGGTATGATAAGCAAGGAAAAGAAGATGGCTCCGCAGAGATTGGCTATAAATGAAATCCACCGGTCTCAATTTCGGTTATGTCCCGCGGAGAGGAGAGATTGAGCATGACAGATCGCGAGTCGGTGGCACCCCCGGCCTTCAGTCACTTTCTCGCGACGAATCATTCGACAGACCCCGATTACGTCGTGCACGGGCCGGATGGCGACGTGATCGCTGCCAAATGGCACCGCCCCGCATCGCATAGCTCGGCGGAAGTTGTGCTAGCGCAACACACGCTGATGTATCACGTCGGAGGATCAACCTCTGTCGCCAAATACGTAAACGGGCGCTGCGTTGGGACGACAGCGCAACACGGCTCGCTAACCTTCAGTCCGCGAGACGAGCGCAGCCAATGGGTCCGCGGTGGCGTCTGCGAGATAATGCACATCTACATCGCACCGCGGCTTATCCAACAACACACTAACGAGAATTCCACCTGCGCCGTCGCCCCCGAGATCGATCCCATGTTTGCTGTTCGGGATCCTTGGATGCAGAGCTATTTTATGCTGCTGCAGAGCGAATTCGAAACATTTGGAGGCGACAGGAAGCATCCCGACGCTCTGCTCCTCACGCAATCTATGGAGCTGTTGATACGGCATCTCGTGTGCTGGCATTCGAACGCGTCATACAATAGCCGAAGACGAATGAAGACGCTGGTCGCACCACGACCGCTCGCACCGCGCCACTTAAATCGGGTTCTCGCTTACATTGAAGGGAACATCGGCCGCGACATCGCCCTCTGTGATCTCGCAAAGCTGGTCGGCATTTCCAAACATCATTTCATTCGCAGCTTTCGCGCGGCGACTCAGAGGACGCCCTATGCCTATCTGGTCGATCGCCGCCTCGCCCGCGCCGTCGACGCGCTGAAACATAATGCGCTCCCGATCGATCAGATCGCGCGCGAGGCCGGCTTCAAGAGCGCGCCCGGATTTTCCAATGTGTTCAAAAAGCACTATGGAATGTCGCCAAGCAAGTTCAGAGCCCAATCCCGCTGAAAGTCATGATGCCGAGAAGGGCGCAGCTGCGGTAAGCTGGCCGAAATTCGAGAAATGCCGGCGACCCGTAGGTAGCGGCGCGTGTCATCGTCCAAGTGTTCGCTGCGCATTCTTTGCCCTAATGGGCATCTCGGTTTCCCGCGGGCCTGCGCGAGGCGGGCATGCCGAAGGAGTGACCCGCGGCGTTGCGCCACGACCGCGCCATAGTTGCGGTGTAGCCTTGCGATGTTCGTGGTCGCGACGCGCGACGAAATCGTCAACTGAAGGAGTTGAGAATACCTGATCTCGACCTGGTAAAACAGGCGTAACAGGGGTGCTGGAAAAGGCGGAGAGGGCCGACTCGGTCCGGCAGTTTCACCGCCCACCGGGCGACATTCATAGATGACAGAGTAGCCGGCCAGGGTTGCCTTTAGCGCAAATCTTGAACGATGCTATTCGGCCTTCGCGCGCATCAAGGCACCGCGTCGTCCGGAAAATAGCCCCTTTTCTTGTGGCGCCTCTTGGCGATGGAGATGAAATAGCATCTTGAACACGCGCGTCGGCGTGCCGGCGAAAATGCCGGTAGGATTCAAACTTTATCAAGCGGGAGGAAGTTCATGAGGCTTGAAGGAAAGGTGGCGCTGATTACCGGAGGAGCCTCCGGTATGGGCGCGAGCATGGCGCGGATCTTTGCCCGCGAGGGGGCCAAGGTCGCGGTCGCCGACATGCTCGACGAGGAGGGCAAGAAGGTCGTCGC
>JAFASL010000188.1 GCA_019244535.1 Alphaproteobacteria bacterium | reverse complement strand
GCAATGGAGCGCGCCGGGGACAAGCCACTAATCGAAGATGAGCGCTTCCGCGAGAAGCTCGTTGCGGTCGAGGTCGAATTGAAGGCGCTGGAAATGACGCAGTTGCGCGTCGTCGCCGCCGAGCGCCATCGCACAGACAATAAGCCCGACCCCGCTTCATCGATCCTCAAGATCAAGGGCTCCGAAATTCAGCAGGCAACGACCGAATTGCTGCTCGAGGTGGTTGGTCCCTACGCCCTGCCCTACCAGCCCGAGCATCCGGACGACGAGCGCTGGAACGAGCCGCCTATAGGCCCGGAATGGGCCGGTCCGATCGCGCCTACTTATTTCAACTGGCGCAAGACCACGATTTATGGCGGCACCAACGAGATCCAGAAGAACATCATCGCCAAGGCGATCCTGGGTCTTTGAGGCATGGATTTCGACCTGAGTGAGGAACAGCGCCTCCTGAAGGAGAGCCTCGACCGCTTGATCGGCGACCGCTATGGGTTTGAGCAGCGCAAGGGCTATGCCCAGAACGCGGAAGGGTGGAGCCGCGAATTATGGTCGCAATTTGCCGAGCTTGGTCTGCTCGGATTGCCGTTCGCGGAGGAATTTGGCGGGTCCGCGGGCGGCCCGGTCGAGACGATGATCGTCATGGAAGCTTTCGGCCGTGCCCTCGCGCTGGAGCCGTATTTGGCGACGGTGGTGATGGGCGGCGGTTTTCTGCGGCATGGCGGGAGCACGGAGCAATGCGCCGATCTCCTCCCGAAGATCGCTAACGGCCACCTGACCCTCGCCTTTGCCCATACCGAGCGGCAATCACGCTACGACCTGCACGATATCCAGACCAGAGCGGCCCGTGATGGATCCGGTTGGGTGATCGAAGGCGAAAAAGGCGTCGTTTTGCATGGTGACAGCGCTGATAAGCTGATCGTAACCGCGCGGGTCGCTGGCGGTCGGCGCGACCGCGAGGGGATCGGCGCCTTCCTCGTCGACGCCAAAGCCGCGGGCGTGTCGCGACGTGGCTACCCGACCCAGGACGGGTTGCGTGCCGCGGAGGTTTCGCTTGGAAACGTAAAGGTCGGCCCGGAAGGAGTTCTTGGAGAGCCTGGGTCTGCGCTGCCGCTGATCGAGCGCGTTGCCGACGAAGCGATCGCCGCCTTGTGCTCGGAAGCTGTCGGCGCAATGGCGGCAATGCACGAGCTGACCGTCGACTATCTGAAGACGCGCCGGCAATTTGGCCGCGAGATCGGCAGCTTTCAGATCCTGCAGCACCGCGCCGTTGACATGCTGATCGCGCTGGAGCAGGCGCGGAGTATGGCGATGTTCGCGACAATGATGGCTGCCGATGAAAATGCGGCGGAGCGGCGCCACGCGGTCGCTGCGGCAAAGGTGCAGATCGGCCGCTCCGGGAAGCTCATCGGCCAGCAGGCCATTCAGCTTCACGGCGGCATCGCGATGACGATGGAATACAAGGCCGGTCATTACTTCAAGCGCACCACGATGATCGACACGATGTTCGGCGACGCCGACTACCATCTGCGCGAGCTGGCCCGCCGCAGCACAGTCCCCGCCGCTGCGTGAGGCCTTGGACGCTTTCGACCTGGCCAGATGATCCTCAGCTGCCCGGTCTGTCGGACCCGCTACCTCGTCGATGAAGGATCGCTGCATGGACAGTCGGGCCGCACCGTTCGCTGCAGCAACTGCGGCCACACCTGGCATCGGAGGGTGCCGCCGGAACTGGCCGCAAACGAAGAGGTCGGCAATAGCAAAGGACGGATCGAGCCGGCACTCGAGCTCCCCCCGCGCCCGGCAGCGGCACTGGAAGGGCAGCCGCGCCCTCGACCTGTTCCTGATTCGCTCCGTCGGGGTGCTTACCGGAACCGCTGGGGTGCGCTGCGTTGGCTTGTCCTAGCGGCGCTGCTGACGCTTGCGGTTCTGGCTGGTGTGGTTGTTGCCCGTGGTGCAATCGTGGCGCTGTGGCCGCCGGCAGCGCGGCTTTATTCCCTGGCGGGGTTATCGGCAGAGCCGGCCGTCACGGGCCTCAAGATCGAGAATCTCGTTCCGTTGCGGACCCCGGAGGGACTGACGATCGAGGGTGACATCGCCAATAACGGAAGAATGACGCAGGATTTGCCGCGGCTGCGGGTCGCTCTGCGCGACTCGGCCGAAAAGGAAGTGCAGTTCAAGATTGTCGACCCGCCCCAACCGCGCCTGGCGCCCGGAGCCGTCGTCCACTTCAAGACTCCCTTCGATCATCCCGAAGAGGCGGCCAAGGGTGTCGTCGTGACGTTCGCCAAACAATAAACAGGGCAAACCTCGACACGATCAGGAGCCGGCAAAATGTTCATTGCGATGAACCGTTTTAAAGTCATCCCCGAAGCGCGAGCCGAGTTCGAGCGCGTCTGGACATCGCGCGACACGCATTTGCGCGATGTCCCGGGCTTTATCGAATTCGCTCTGCTGCGCGGGCCGGAGCACGAGGATCATGTCCTCTACTCGTCTCACACGATTTGGCGAAGCAGGGGAGATTTCGAGGCGTGGACGCGGTCGGAAGCGTTCCGCCTCGCCCACCAAAGCGCCGGGCAAAACCGACCCCTCTACCTCGGGCATCCCCAGTTCGAGGGGTTCGATGTTGTCCAGACGGTAACTCCGAGCCGGGGAGAGCGCTGATGCCGGACGCAGAAATCGAGGTTATCCGAAAAATTCTCGAGGCGAATCCTCGGCCGGAAGGGTTACGCGAGCGACGGCAGCGTCTGGATGCCCTCGGCGAGCAGTATCCTTTGCCAGCGGATGTGCGCGTCGAGGCCGTGGATGTGAACGGTGTGAAGGCGGAATGGACAAGCACCAAAGAGGCCGACCCGCAAAGCGTCATTATGTACTTGCACGGCGGCGGCTATATCGCGGGATCCTTGAAAAGTCACCGCCACATGGCGGCGCAGGCGGGCCGGGAGGCCCGATCCCGAACGCTGGCGCTCGATTATCGGCTTGCCCCCGAGCATCCTTTCCCAGCCGCGGTCGAGGACGCGCTAGCCAGTTACCGCTTCCTGCTGTCCCAGGGCTTCTCGGCAACGCGTATCGCGGTCGCAGGGGACAGCGCCGGTGGCGGTTTGGCAATTGCGCTGCTGGTGTCGCTGCGAGATGCCGGTTTGCCCTTGCCGGCCTGCGCCTGGTGCGTCTCGCCCTGGGTCGATCTCGAGGGTGCCGGCGCGAGCATGACTGGAAAGGCGTCAGTCGACCCAATGGTGCAACAAGCCTATCTGATCGAACTCGCCGCGGCATATCTTGGCGGCGCTGATCCGCGTACGCCTCTCGCCGCGCCGCTCCACGCGGACTTGACGCGGCTGCCGCCCATATTGATCCAGGTCGGTTCCGCCGAAACCTTGCTGGACGATGCGGTGCGGCTTGCTGGCGCGGCGGGCGCTGCCGACGTTCGGGTGCGCTTGGAGGTCTGGCCCGACATGATCCACGTCTGGCACTTGTTTTACCAGCAGGTCGCAGCCGGACGCCGCGCACTGGCCGAGGCGGGAGCGTTTATCCGTTCCCATTGGCCTTGACGGCGCAAGAGATGGCGCTCTCCCGCATCCTATTTGCCAACGCCAATCTCGTGCTCGACGGGTTCGACGAGCTGCAACCGTCCTTCAATGTGCTGGTGGAAGGCAATTGTATACATTCGATCTCGCCCGCCCCGATCGATTGTCCAGATGCCAAGGTGATCGATGTAGGGGCCAGAACTTTGATGCCGGGTCTGATCGATGCACATGCCCACATCACCGGGCTGTCACTGAGCCCCAAAAACATCTCCTACCCGACTCCAAACATCACTTTGGCGGCCACGGACTACTTGGCACACAGTCTGATGGACGGGTTCACGTCAATCCGGGAAGCGGGCGGCGCCGATTATTCCATCGCCCGGCTGTTGGCGCAGGGCGAAATCGTGGGTCCGAGGCTTTTCTATTCCGGCCGGGCACTCACCCAGACGGGCGGCGGAGCAGATTTCCGGACGCCTTTCGAGTCCACTGATCCCTGCGGGCACGTCAGTCCATTCTCGGTTATGTCAGTCATCGCCGATGGCGTCGACGAGGTGAGAAGGGCGGCACGGGAAGAGCTGCGGCGCGGTGCATCCCAAATAAAGCTCTTTGCATCGGGTGGGGTGGTATTTCCCTCTGAAGCGCACGCCACCCTATACGAATATTCGGAGGCAGAGCTGAGCGCAGCCGTCGAAGAGGCGGCCGCCCGCAGCACCTATGTGATGGCGCATGTCTACACGGACGCCGGCATTCGGCGATGCCTGAGGGCCGGCGTGCGTTCGATTGAGCACGCCAATTTCGCCGCCGAAGAGACCGTGGCGATGATGGCGGAATATGGGGCATTTCTCGATCCCACATTCATCTCTCTTGCCCAGCGGATCGAAACTGCCGGCGAGACACAGCTCTCGCCCTCAATCGTGAGCAACCTAGAGCGGACGATCGCCAGCGGCCACCAGGTCTATGGATGGGCCAAAAAACATAATGTTCCGATTGCTTTCGGCACCGACTTGTGGGGACCCGAGGCGCGCAAATCTCAAGTCAGAGAATTCGAAATGCGGATGGAATTGGACTGCCCCGCCAATATCATACGCTCGGCGACAGCAACAAATGCGGAACTGCTAATGCAAAAAGGCAAGCTCGGGACGATCGCCGCTGATGCTTATGCCGATCTGCTAGTCGTGGAAGGGAATCCGCTAGCCGACCTTCGGGTCATGCTCGATCCGAAGAACAATTTCAAATTGATCATGAAAGATGGGGTAATCTACAAGAACGAATTAGGTTGAAGCTCGCGGTCGTGGCGGTGGTGACTGTGGCCGCGCCCCCTAGTCTAGTCGTTGCGATCAAGCGCTGCGGCGAGACCGGCCGCCGGTGGGACGACGATTTCTTCAATCGCACCTTTGCTCAGCCGAAATATTTTGTTCTGCGGCACCGGTAGTGTCATCGCCACTCCACGCGGCAGGCCTGCGTAAAGACCGCGCAGAATGCGGCTGACAATCCCATGCGTCACCGCAACGACATAAGGCGCGTCAAACGCTTCGCTCAGCCATTCGCCGATGCGTGCCGCAAAGCTCTCGTACCGTTCTCCATCCGGAGATCGAAAGCACCATTCGGGGCCGTTGTCTCCGTCGAAGACACCGGGGCAGCAGACCGCAATCTCGTCATAGGTCAGCCCGTCCCAAGAGCCGATCGAGAGCTCGCGAAGCCGCTTATCAATAACCAGCTCCGGCACCGGCTCGATATGCGTACGGATGATTTCGGCGGTTCTCCGCGCGCGGCCTAACGGACTTACGACAATTCGGGCGGTTGCGGCGTTCGGCAATGACCCGATCAACCGCCCTGTCGCGTGCGCTTGAGTCATGCCCCGCTCGGTCAGCGCGGAATCGAAACGGCCTTGATTACGCCTTTGCAGGTTCCACTCGGTCTCGCCGTGCCGGACCAGCAGGATGCAGTCGTTGATGGGCGTGCGCAGTCCGATCGCCACGGCTATTTTTTACTGCCGCCTGCGCCTGGAATATTCGCGAAGAACATCTGCTGCAGCTGCTCCAGACCCTTAACGGTCGCCGGAAGCCAGTTCTTCAGCATCGCCTCCGGATCCATAGCCTTGAGTGTCGCCCTCAGACGCTCCTCGACTTCGGGCAGCAGCGCCTGCTGCAGCGGCCTCACATCCGGCAATCCGAGAAACGCCCGCGCCTCATCCGGGGTGCAATCGATGTCGACCTTGAACTTCATCGGGCCAATCCTCCTGATCTTCTGGATTTTGACCCAATTTGCACAAAGAAGCATCTGTTCCCGGGGATCTCATGTAATCTTCGCTCGTAGCCATCGACGTTCCGGTTCGCCGCGGCCACCGTTGCGAATTCGCATCCCCCTGGGAGGAGAGCCCATGGAAGTCACTGGCATGCTCTACGGCGCAAAGCTGCTCGAATTTGCCGGGTTTCCCAGCGCCGAGGTGCTCGGCCCGGGCGCCAGCGAGGAGGACATCAAGGCCCTCATCGAAAAGCACGGCTCCGTGTTTATAAAACCCGTTTTCAAGGGCGGGATCGGCAAAAAGGGCAAGGCGGGCCTTATCGGCCGTGCTTCCGATCTGAAAGCGGCGCTCAAGGAAAAGGAGCGTCTCTATTTCGTCGAGCACCGCGTCGGCGATACCGTTGCCAAAGCTAACGGCGTGACGTTCGAAGGCGCGGTCCCGGCCGAGCACGAGGTTTATTTCTCGATCTCCGACTCGACGCGGTTTCGTGCGCCGACCATGACCCTGACCCATGAGGGCGGGATGGACATCGAGGAACTCGATCCGAGCCGCGTTGCCCGGGTGCCGTTCGACCCGCTGACCGGCCTCAAGGCGTTTGTTGTCGCCAATGCGCTGTCGGACCTCAACGCGCCGACGCCACTCATTTCGCCGCTTGTCCAACAGCTGCCCAAGCTCTGGGAACTCTACCACAATTTCGGGCTCACAACGCTCGAGCTCAACCCGATCCGCATGCAACCCGTACGCGGCCGGCTCGTACCGATCGCCTGCGACTTCAAATGCGGCTTCGACCGGGACGATCCGCGATGGCAGCGCCTTGATCTTCCGCCGCACCTCTTTACCGTCGACTATTCCGAATTCGAGCAGGAGATCAACCAACTGCGCACCTATCAGGGCCAGAGCGACGTCTACGTAATTAATGCAGCCGGAACGATCCTCGCGCCGACGTTTGGTGGCGGCGCGAATTCGCTGGTCACGCAGATGCTCGGCGACGACGCGATCATCTCCTCCGATTTCGGCGGCAACCCGCCTTACGAGAAAATGAAGGAGGTCGCGCGCATTTGCTTCAAGCACTGGCTGAAGCAGAGCAACGTTCTGTTCCTGATCGGTGGCAAGTCGAACAACACCGACATTTTTGTGACGTTTCGGGCAATCGCCGACGCATTGCGCGAGCATGTCAGCCAGCACGGGCCGACGCCGGTCTATGTCGTTGTCGGGCGCGGCGGTCCAAACCTGGTGCGCGGCATGGGGGCGCTGCGCGACACCTGCGAGGCTCTAGGGCTGCCCTACCGGATTTTCGGTTTCGACTCGGATATGAGCGAAGTGATCGCCTACGCCCGCGCCGCGGACGCATGGATGAAATCGGGTGGGCGCGAACAGCTCGCCAAGCATCTCGGCATCAGCATCACACAAGCGGCCTGAGCACCCTTCTCCGGTCTTTCCACCCGCAAGGACCTCGACCATGGCGCGCCCCAGTGTCGGAAACTTTAAGTACTACGTCGGCATCAGCTCCCTCGCGCAGATCGCGACACGCGCGGATCGGGTCTGCGTTCTCAACATTCTCGGCGGGGAATCGAGCGAGGTGACCCCGATTGGGCATGCGTATTCGGGCGGCAATGTCGTATTCGGCACTTCGCCTGGTCGCCGCGGCCAAATCGTGAAGACCCCGGTCGGCAACATCCCTGTTTACAACAATGTGCGCGAGGGCCTCGATGCCGGCCACCGCTTTAACTGCGGCGTCGTTTATCTGCCGCCATCCGCTGCGCGGGACGGCGTCGCCGAGCTGATCCGCGTCAATCCCGACCTAGAAAAGGTCTTTATCGTCACTGAGAAAATGTCGGTGCACGACGCGCGCGAAATCCGCGCGATGGGTCAGCACAACCACGTGGATATCTTCGGCGGCAACAGTCTCGGGGTCGCGGATGCGTGGAACCAAGTCCGCATCGGGGGCGCGCTTGGCGGCGACGACCCAGGGGAGGCGCTGAAGAAGGGCTCGATCGCGATCTTCTCGAACTCGGGCAATTTCACGAGCACGATCGCGACCTATTTGCAGATGGCTGGATGGGGGACGACGACCCTGATCTCGAGCGGCAAGGACGTCTACATCCACTATGCCGCGCCAGAATTCGCCTTCGCGCTCGCCAATGACGCGCGCAGCAAGGCGGCGGTGCTCTATGTCGAGCCGGGCGGTTATTACGAGCTCGACGCCGAGTTCACCAAGCCTGTTGTCGCGTGCGTCGTCGGCCGCTGGAAGGCCAAGCTGACCCGCGCGGTTGGGCATGCCGGCGCATTGGCCGGCGGTGACGATGATGCCGCCGCCAAGGAACGCTGGTTCATGCAAAAATTCGGCGTCGACGGCGTCTTCACGCCGGAGAATCCGGTTTTCTCCGCGTATGGCGCGGTCTCCACCAATATCGCCCATATCCCTGCGGCCTTGACTGCGGTCATGCGCGAGAATGGCGCGCGGCCGGATTTTGCGCCGCAAGGCAGTCTCGCCCTGAAGCCGTGGTTCGGTTCCGGCCAGGGGCTGGGTCTGCCGCCCGAACTCGACATTCCCGTGGTCGAGGCGATCCCCCCCTACGACGAGCAGATTGCACAGCTCCAACAGCAGATCGGCGCGGTGTTTCCGCGGCAATCGATGAAGGATGCTTCCGGCGCCTCGCAGATGGACCCGAAGACGCAGGTCACCAGCCTGCATGGCGTCTCGATGCTGGATGCCGCACGCAACCCACTGGAAGCGAACCTGTGCCTGTCGCTGTTGCGCGAGCCGGCAGGCAAGAACGATCAAGCCTTGCTCAACCTCATCGTCGGCGCCGAAGTCAACCTGCACGGAACACCGGCTCTAGCCGCAGCGGAGGCGGCGCGCGAGGCGGGAAGCTCGCCGAGCGGCGTGCTTGCCGCGGCGGCCGCCTTGATCGGCCCACGCTGCGCCGAGGGCGCGCGCCAAGCGGCTCGTGAGCTGA
The DNA here is from genome assembly GCA_019244535.1 of Alphaproteobacteria bacterium. Classification (GTDB taxonomy): domain Bacteria; phylum Pseudomonadota; class Alphaproteobacteria; order ATCC43930; family CGMCC-115725; genus AP-15. The sequence goes on along the minus strand of JAFASL010000188.1, from coordinate 5,684 downwards.
TCGATTGCTTCGCCGCGGCCGGGCTGAAGAATGAGCTCGATGAGGCTTTCGATCTGGGCCGGATATCGAACGATGCTCCCGCTCGCGCCGTGCTGGTGAGAACCGAGCCCGACGCCAAGGCCGAGCGGATGCTCGCCGCATTCCGCGCCCGCGGTGCACGGTCGTGTTTCATTCGATATCTCGAAAACCTGGGCGGCTACCCGACCGCTGACGCAGTGCTTGCCGCGGCGATCACGACGCTTGCCTGGGGACCGCTGATGCGCAAGCGCGTCTCGCGGCTGACCGTGGAGTGTCTTCCCTGGTGGATGCGTTTGTTCGGAACCTTGATCGGCGCGTCGGTACCGGCCCAGCGCCACGAGCCCGACCGGTTTTGCGGGATTCCAAACACGGAAATCCTCGCCAGCCGGTCGCTGACCGAGGTTGCCTGTGCCGCGCTCCTCGGTGAGGCTTCGCTAAACCCGCCCCACCTTTTCGTTCTTCAGACCCTGGTCGGGCTGTTGCTGTCGAACGGCCCGGGGACAATCTCCGCGCAGGGCGCCAAGGGCGCTGTCGCCGCCGACGGTCCCGAGTCGCCGGAACGGGTGCAGTTGAATAAGGCCGTGATCGGGTTCCTCAGCCATACCGGCTTTGCGCACGGCGGCAATGGCTATGAGGGGATCGCCTTTCTGGTGGAGCAGTTCCGCGATACCGGGCTGGCCGATCCCGGCAATCCCGGGCACGGCGTCGATCTCAAGGCCCTAGCCGCCCGTTATGCCGAAGAGTATGCGAACTACAGATCGAGCAAAAGAGCGGCTGGAAGTCTCGACCTGCAAATGATCCCGGGGATCAATCACCCGGTATTCAGGGACAAGCCGGTCAACTACGACCCGCGCGAGGTCTGGGTTCGTGAGCTGTTCGCGCAGCGAGGCGAGTACAATGCCTTCCATGAATATTATCGTGAGCTCGTCCAAGCGCTGTACAAGGCCAAGGTGTCCCGCAATGTGTATTGCGTCAACATCGACGCAGTGATCTCGGCGCTGCTCTTGAAAATCCTGTGGCAACCGTATTGCAGCGGCGCGCTGTCCAGTGGAGCGCTCGAGACTGCGGCGTTCACGATATTCCTATATGCCCGCATGCTCGGTTGCGCCGCCGAGATCGACGACCACCTGAACCGCGGGCGCAACATGGATACTCGTACACCTGCCTCGCAGTGTCGGTTCGTGGCGTGACGGGCCGAAAAGGAGGAAACGACAGATGACGGACTCAGTCGCGCTCCAGACCGCCCCGTCCCATTTTTGGCCGCAGGGCTGGTGGAAAATCGTCGAGTTGCGCATCGGCATCGTGCCATTGCCGGTCTATGTTCTGCTTGCTGCGCTCGTCGCGTTCTTCATTCTGCGCGATGGGAAGGTGTCAAGCGACCTGCCGACGATGATCGCCGTCCTAGCCCTCGGCGGGTTCGGCTGCGCCGAGATCGGCAAGCGGCTACCGGTGATCCGGAACCTTGGCGCGGCGGCAATTTTCGCCACCTTTGTACCTTCCTATCTGGTCTACGCACACCTCCTTCCGGAGGGTATGCTGAAGCCGGTCGCCGAGTTCACGAAGGCATCGAATTTTCTTTACCTGTTCATCGCCGCGATCATTGTCGGCAGCATCTTCGGCATGGACCGGCAGGTTCTGATCAAAGGTTTCCTGAAAATCTTTGTCCCGCTGGCTGCCGGTTCGATCGTTGCCGGCACTGTCGGCACATTGATTGGCGTTGTGCTCGGTCTCGGCGCATATCACACCTTCTTCTACATAGTGATCCCGATCATGGCCGGCGGGGTCGGGGAGGGAGCGATCCCGTTGTCCATAGGTTATGCGGAGATCCTGCACCAGGAGCAGGGAAATCTGTTCGCGCAGGTGCTGCCGCCAATCATGCTCGGCAGCCTGACCGCCATCCTGCTTGCCGGATTCTTGAACTGGGTCGGCAAAAAGCTGCCGCGCCTGACCGGCGAAGGCCGTCTGCAGCCCGGCGTCGAGGAGGAACTGACGCCAGGCGAGGAAAAGGCCGCCGCTTCCGCCATGGATCCGGCCGCCATTGCCGCCGCCGGCGTCACCGCGATTGCGCTGTATCTTCTCGGCACCGCCTGCTTCAAGCTCTTCGGCCTGCCGGGTCCAGTGGCGATGCTGTTTCTGGCGGTCGTCGTCAAATTGACGCGTGCGGTCCCGCCCTCACTGCAGCTGGCCGGCCAGACCGTCTACAAGTTTTTCTCGACCGCCATAACTTATCCGCTGCTCTTTGCGATCGGCGTCTCCCTGACCCCGTGGGAGACGCTGGTCGCCGCGCTGACTCCGGCAAACATTGCGGTAATCATCTTGACGGTCGCAAGCTTGATGACGACAGGGTTCTTCGCTGGCCGCCTGCTCGGCATGTATCCGATCGACACGGCGATCGTCACCGCGTGTCACAGCGGCCAAGGCGGCACCGGCGACATTGCAATTCTCACTGCCGCGAACCGCTTGGAGCTGATGCCGTTTGCACAGATAGCCACCCGGATCGGCGGCGCGATCACAGTCACCTTGACATTGATCCTGCTGGCCCGGCTGGCATAGCTCGATGACTTCAACAGCGAGCCTCGTGTAAGCTCTGGTCATGCCTGTTGAGATCCCCTTTCGTCGCGAGTTCTCGTTCGAATACGGACGGCTGGAGCCGATTGCCCCGATGATCCGGCGCATCGTCGCGCGCAATCCCAGCCCCTTCACGTTCCGGGGCACCGGGACCTATGTCGTCGGCAATGGCGAGGTCGCTGTTATCGACCCGGGTCCCGATCTCCCGGAACATGTCGCGGCTCTGCTCGCCGCCCTCTCAGGCGAACAGGTTACGCATATCCTGATCACGCACACGCACCGTGACCACTCGCCGGCGGCCCGAGCGTTGCAGCAGGCGACCGGCGCTCCGACTTATGGGTTTGGTCCGCATGCGGGCGGCAAGCGCGGCGATACCGGGGTCGAAGAAGGCGGCGACTGGGATTTCGTCCCCGACAGGACGCTCGGCGATGGCGACTGGGTCGGCGGCAATGGCTGGGTGCTCGAGGCTGTGCACACCCCAGGTCACACTTCAAATCATTTGTGCTTTGCTTTGCCCGCCGAGGGGGTGCTGTTTAGCGGCGACCACGTCATGGGGTGGTCGACCAGCGTGATCGCGCCACCTGACGGCGACATGGCGGCGTATATGGCGTCTTTGCGGAAGCTGCTGGCCCGGCCGGATGCGGTTTATTGGCCGACCCATGGCCCGGCAATCACCGAGCCGCACGATCATGTCCGCGCTTTCATCGCCCACCGGCGCGAACGGGAAGCCGGTATTCTCGATTGCCTGCGGGCGGGGATCGGACGGACCGATGCAATCGTCGAGCGCCTATATATGGGGCTCCAGCCAAGCCTGCGCCGCGCGGCGGCCCGCTCGGTCCACGCCCATCTGATCGATCTGGTTGTCCGCGGTCTCGTCGAAAGCGACGGGCCGCCGACCATAGACGCGCACTACCGGATCGCGCGCGACTGAGCCTTGGCGCGACTGAGCCTTGGCGCGGCTTCTGCTTATTCGCCGGCGCGAAATCCTTTGCCGATGACGTAAGTTTCAGCGGATTCGGCACGGCTCGCCGCCGGCTTTGCGTGACGGAGCTGCGCGAAGGCCTGCTTCAGCCGCGCTAGAAGCGCCCCCTCTGCTCCGCCCTGGAACACCTTGGCAACAAAGGTGCCGCCCGGCTTTAGAATTTGCTCAGCCACAGACCATGCCGCCTCGGCGAGCGCGACGATCCGCAGATGGTCGGTTGCAGCGTGCCCGATCGCGGACGGCGCCATATCGCTAAGCACGACATCTGCCAGATCACCCAGTTCGGCTTTGATCGCCGCCAAGACAGCCGGCTCGCGGATGTCGGCGCGCAGAAGCGCAGCGCCCGGGATCGGCGCCGCTTCCGCGATGTCGACGCCGACAACGACGCCGCGCCCGCTGAGTGCGCCCACGCGCTCGACAGCGACCTGCGTCCAGCCGCCCGGCGCACAGCCGAGATCGAGTATCCGGTGTCCCGGCGACAACAAACGAAAACGATCGTCCAACTGGATCAGCTTGAAGGCCGACCGCGATCGGTAACCGAGCCGCTTGGCCTCCGCGACATAGGGGTCATTCAGCTGACGCGAGAGCCACCCGGTCGAGGATGGCCTGCGGTGGCGCGCGCTGCGCACCCGTATTGCCGCACCTTGCCTGCCGGGTGGGCCTGACCTGTTCGCGCCACCCCGTCCTCGATGCCGGGGCCGACCGCCCTCGCCCGCCATGTCACGCCCGCATCAGGTCGAAGAGGATACCCTCCCTGACGCCGCGATCGGCGACGCGCAGACGACCAACCGGCCATGTCGCACAAATGGCGTCGAGGATCGCGCAGCCGCTCAGCACCAGGTCGGCTCGCTCGCGGCCCACGCACGGATTGGCGGCGCGCCCTGCGAGGTCGAGGCCGGCGAGATGAGCCGACACTGTCGAGATCTGCTCGAAGGTCAATACGCTGCCGTCGACCAGAGCGCGGGTATAGCGCGGCAATGCCAGATGGATACCGGCGAGCGTCGTGACTGTGCCGGAGCTGCCGAGCATCTGCACCCTGCCGGTTCTAACACGGCGCTGAATGTCGCTCGCCCGCTCGAACGGCGCCAGGGCGGCGATCGTCTCGGCGACCATCGCTCGGTAAGTCGCCGGCGAGACCTCGCTTCCGCCAAAACGATCCGTGAGCGTCACCACCCCGAACGGCAGCGAGACCGAGCCGAGAATCTGGGGCCACCGCCGGTCCTCCTCCCCCCACAGCCGCAACCAGACGATCTCGGTCGAGCCTCCGCCGATGTCAAACACGATCGCATACGGAATGCGCGGATTGAGCAATGGAGCGCAACCGCTGACGACGAGCCGCGCCTCCTCGCTGCTCGAGATAATCTCGATCTCGATCCCGATTTCGTCCCGCACCCGGGCGAGAAACGCCTGGCAATTCGCCGCCTGACGGCACGCCTCGGTGGCGACGTAGCGTCCGCCGGCAATTCTTCGGGCGGCAATCTTGTCGGCGCACACTTTGAGCGCATCGATCGCGCGCGACATCGCTTGTTCGGAAAGCACCCCACTTGCCGCCAGGCCTTCGCCGAGCCGTACGATACGCGAGAAAGCATCGACGACGCGAAACCCGGGACGTGTCGGTCGCGCCACTAGCAGCCGGCAGTTGTTGGTACCGAGATCAAGCGCCGCATATTGCGGCGCGAAGCGGTGTGCGGCGATATGCGGCCGAGGGGTGGGTTTGAAGTCCGGCCCACGCGAGAGCACCGACTGAAACCCGGCCGGGACCGCCTTTCCGTTGGCCCGCACCGAGCCGGGCGGCAATCGGGCGTCCGCCGGAGCCGCGGCATGCCCCTCTAATGTACTCTTTGTGCCGAGCGGCTTCTCCACGGCAGCAATCCACCATCGCCGAAGCACGACCTGTCATCGTACCTCAGCCCGACGTCGAATCAAAATCTCAGAAATTGGACCCAACCGCCTCAGGGTACCGCGCCGATCCCCCTACCCTCCCCGCGCCCGCTGTGGTATCATGCCGTACACAATTCGAACCCGCCAGCAAAGAGTTTCGGATGGGGGATCGTCTAACGGTAGGACAGCGGACTCTGACTCCGCCAGTCTAGGTTTGAATCCTAGTCCCCCAGCC
>JAFASL010000074.1 GCA_019244535.1 Alphaproteobacteria bacterium | reverse complement strand
CGCGGATACTTCGGCTCGAGGCGCGCCATTGCGCGTGGAAAGGCGTAGCGCAGACCCGCCACAACTTGAAAGAGCGACAGATCTGGATAGGTCAATTCGGTGCCGACGAGATGGGCGGGGCGGCGAGCATTCCGTTCCAGCACCCGTTCGAAATAACCCAAGTATTTGGGCGCCCGCGACTTCAGAAAATCCGCAGCGCGCGCCCGCGCCTCCTCGCGTTGGTCTTCATAATAAAGGCTGCTGGCGATCGGATGGTGGGTGTCGTGGACCTCGTCGACAAAGTCGGCGATCGTCAGCTGCAGCTGATGGGTCCGCAGCCGGCTTGCCTCATCCGTCGGCGCCAAGCCGTGATGCGCGCCGAGATAGAGCAGGATGTTTGCGGTCTGGCCGATAACGAGGCCGCCGGCTTTGAGAAACGGCGGCGCAAAGGGCGGGTGTTCGACACCCCGTTCACCGAGCAGGCGCATCATCTGCTCTTCGCCGCCGGGCTGCCTGGCGACATCGACATATTCGGCGCCCGCCTCCTCCAGCGCCAATCGGACAAACTCGCCGCGCCCCTGGATCCCGGCCCAATAGTAGAGCTCGTATGCCATTTTCTGCACTCCGACTCAGAACACGTAGTCGTCACCCCCGCGAAAGCGGGGGTCCAGAGCCGAGCGCCAAGACCTTCCAAGTCTGGATTCCGCTTTCGCCGGAATGACGAGAAGAGCAGCAACTCCTCTTTCAATTCTGCCGGCGGTATTTCCGGCAGACAATGCGCAGGCGGTCGCTGATTTGCGGGCGGATGTGCTCGGGCATCGGCGTCGAGCCGCTCGCCTCCTTCCACTCCGAGCCCTCAACCACTGCCGGCGAGATCAGGTGATAGAGCGCCACATATTTCGGGCTCCCGCCGGCGCTCCGAAAGCGTCGCGCGCAGAGCACTCCGGGAACTCGCGCGAGCGCGGGGATGTGCTCGGTATCGTACCAGGCGTTGAAGGCGGTCTCGACTGCCCGGGCCGGGGTCATCGCCACGAGAAGCAGGGCATCGGCATTCTCCGGCGCGACTTGTTCGCCGGGCAGGATCTGGTCGCCCTCGAACCGCATCAGGCGCTGAACGCGGGCGGTCACCCGTTTCGACCAGGGCGACAGGTTCTCACCGCCGATCGCCCGATAGCCCGGACTCTGCAATACCGACAAATTCTCGAGATCGTAGGTGGCGACCGACTGCTTCGGATTGTCGGCGCCGATCCAGCGCTGGCAGACCTCGAAACCGGGCACACGCTGGCGCTCGGGAATGTGCTCAGTGTCGTACCAATCGTTGAACTCGTCTTCGGCGACGCTCGAAAAATCCATTGCCGCGATCAGTATCCCCTTCGTCATGGCGTCTTCCTCCTAGTAGTCGAGAGCACAGTATCCCCGCAGAAGCCGCAAGGTCCAATTCTCACCCCGCAGCGCGGGCGATCGCATCGGCGATCAGCGCGGCAGCCTCCTCGGTATCCGCCCAGCGGGCAATATTTACCCATTTGCCTGCTTCCAGATCTTTGTAATGCCTGAAGAAATGAGCGATCTGATCGCACAGGATCGGCGGCAGATCCCGGTACGAGCGCGCCCCGGTATAGAACGGGTGCAATTCATCCACCGGGACGGCGATGATCTTTTCATCAGGCCCGTGCTCGTCGTCCATCATCAGCGCGCCGATCGGGCGGCACCGTACGACCGCTCCCGGCACGACCGAGGCCGGACCGACAATCAGAACATCGATCGGATCGCCGTCGCGCGCCAAGGTGTGCGGCACAAAGCCGTAATTACCGGGGTAGAACATCGCGTTGTGGAGGAAGCGATCGACAAACACCGCCCCCGATTGCTTGTCGAGCTCGTATTTGACCGGCTGGCCTCCCTGCGGAATTTCGACGACGACGTTGATGTCGTGCGGCGCCCTACGCCCGATCGGGATTTTGGCGATATCCACTGCTGCCGCCAACGCTGCTAGGGTGCCATTCCTTTATCGGCCAGTTCACCGAGCGCCTTCTCGGTCTTCTCGAGCTCGAAGCCCATCGCGCGCATCACATGCGGCGCCTTGGTGAATTGAATATCCCCATACTCAACGACTTCGACCCGGTTGCCCCAGGGATCGAGAAAATCGAGGAACGGCCCCGGCAACAGTCGCCCGCCCGCCGCTTCGACGCGAGACCGCACACTCGAACGGTCATCGACGACGAGACCGAAATGGCGGCGGTGGTCCTCATGCGGGGCCGAGGTCTCCACCAGGTTGATAAACTGGTCGCCCAGTTCGATGAAGGCATTCCCGGCACGTTTGCCGCGAAGCGTGAAGTCAAAGATCTTGCGGTAGAAATCGAGCGCTTCATCGATATTGCCGACTTCGAGCGCGATGTGGTTGATGCCGACAAGCCGGGGCCTGCTGGGCTGGGTGGTTTCGGTCATCCGCGTCCTCCGTCCTGCTGGTTCGTGCCACACGCACCGCCTATATATATGTATGTTAATGTGGGCTCGGTCTTTTCCCGAGCGTGCAACGGTGCTTTCGAGTGCGTCAACGGGCGTCGCGTTCTCAGGGGCGGGAGGACCCCTCGCCAGGAGAGACGAAATGGATCTGCTAACCAAGCTGCCGGAGATGTCTGACGACGCCCTGGCCAATCTCCGGAGCAATGCGAGGCGGCTCCAGCACAGCGGCACTCCGACGCAACAAACTGATGCCGCCGCATTGCTGCCGGCCGTCGAGGCCGAAATCGGGGCCCGCCGATTGGCGAAGGTAAAAGCCACCCGCAGTGTCGTGCGCAAGCCCCGCTCCTCGCGGCCGGCAAAGCCCAACCCTCAGTCCGCCTCCGAACCGGAATAAGGCTTCCGCGGCATGTCGGTTGATTTGACGACTGAAGGAGGGGTCGCGAAAGTCGTGCTGAACCGCCCCGACAAGCTCAATGCGCTTACCGTCGATATGCGTCAGAGCTTGTGCGATTATTTCGGGCAGTTGCGGTTCGACGACGCAGTGCGCGCGATCATCGTGACCGGAGCCGGCAGAGGCTTCTGCTCCGGCGCCGATGTCGACCGGATGGCTGGACAGGAACACGATTTGCGCGCCGACCGTGATCGCCTGCAGCGCGGCGGCCACACCTTTATCCGCGCGCTCCACGCCCTCGAAAAGCCGGTCATTGCCGCGGTCCGCGGCCCCGCGGTGGGTATCGGGTGGAGCATCGCGCTCGCCTGCGATCTCGTTGTGGCGTCAAAGACCGCGCGGTTCTCGCAGATCTTCCGGCGCATCGGTCTCGCGCCCGACGGCGGCGCGATCTGGTTTCTGACCCGCCGGATCGGCATGTTGAAAGCCAAGGAGCTGGTGTTTTCCGCCCGCTTTGTCGAGGCTGAGGAGGCCTTGGCGCTCGGCCTCGTCAATTACCTCGTCGAAGACGACGAGCTGATGAGCAAGACCGAGGAGCTCGCGGCCGAGCTGGCCGAGGCGCCGACTTTCGCGCTCGGCCTGGCGAAAAAGCTGTTCCACGCGGCAGTTGCGCCCAGCCTTGAAGACTATCTGGAGATCGAGAGCATGGTTCAGCCACAACTCCACATTTCCGCCGACAACGCGGAAGGCGTCGCCGCTTTCCGCCAGAAGCGAAAGCCGAAATTTATCGGCAGATGATCGGCCTACTCCGCGGCGAGGGGTGACGAAGACGCAGCTTTGGTCCCCGCGAGCGCGTCTCGGTGATCGGCAAACAGCCGCCTGACCCAGTCCATCACGGCGCGCACGCAGGCCGCCCGTCGCAGATCGCGGTGAACGATGACCCAGTATTCCGCCGCGATCTCGGACAAAAGATCGCTCACCCGCTCGAGCAGCGGATCCTCGTCCGCAGCAAAGCAAGGCAATATCCCCCGGCCGGCGCCGGCACGGATCGCGGCGAGTTGCATCGGCATACCGGAAGCGCGCACCGCAACGCCGCTGCCATCTTCGCGCAGCCGCTCCTGCACCCAGCGTGCGGTGGGGTAGTGGGCTTGCTCCTCGGTATAGGTCACCCAGGCATCGCCTTTTGACCCCCGACGGCGATACACCGCGCACCCGAAAGTGCCGAGTTTGGCGACGTAGAGGTTGCCGCTCTGCGGGGGGTGGTGGCGTACGGCGAGATCCGCTTCCCGGCGCGCGAGATTGGCGGTTTCACGCGATTCGACAAGTTCGAGCGTGATCCCAGGAGCCAGCGATCTCACCGGGTCTGCAAGGGATCGCGCCAAAAAGATTGCCGCCCATTCGCCGACCGACACCCGCACGGCGCCGCTCAGCGCCGGCGAGCCCGCCGCCCGGCGGCGTTCGAGCGCCAGGGCCGCGCTTTCCAACTGCTCGGCGGCCGGTAGCAGCGCCTCACCCGTAGCATTGAGGCGCAAGCCCTCCGGCAAGCGGTCGAACAGAGTTGGCCCGCCGAAGGTGGCCTCGAATGAGGCGAGGCGCCGTCCAATTGTCGGTTGGCTCAAGCCAAGCGCGCGGCCCGCGGCGCGCAACGAACCATGCCGCGCGACGGCGAGGAAGACGCGCACGTCATCCCAATCCATTGACGCGGAACCATTACCGGCGGTCATGATACGGAACCGTATCGCCGAATACCGATTTTGTCGATTCCTGAAATCAGAATGTATCGGTATGCTATCGGAATCCGGGAGCCGGGAAAGTGGAGGTAGAAACGTGCTGACGATCATCGATCTGAAGACCCAGTTGGCGAAGCTGAACATGTTGCACGGCCGCAGGCCGGAGATGACCGAGGCCGACCGGAAGGGTAGCGGGGCCTTTGCCACATTGGCTCCGTTCCGCGACGGCAATATTCTCAGCGCCAAATTCGCCGGCGACGGCGCGTGGGAACGCCACCCGAACGGCGACGAGCTCGTCCAGGTCGTCGACGGCTCGACGATATTGCACATAATGACGGATGACGGTCCGCAATCTCACGAGTTGAGCGCCGGGATGGTCGTCA